>PHBE01000009.1 GCA_002841885.1 Deltaproteobacteria bacterium HGW-Deltaproteobacteria-18 | reverse complement strand
AGGATATCGCCGCTTCATGGCCAAGGACGATGACGGGAGATTGGACGATATTTTCTCCAGGATGAATTTGCCTGCGCTCCTCGGCGGAAAGGATTTCATAAACAAGATCAAAGACCGATTCTTTCTGGCGAAGACGAATCGCGAAGTGTCCACCGCAAGATATCTCGCCCCATCTGCCCGGGAAATCATGGCAGCGGTCCTCACAATTTACGAAATGGATGAGGCAATTTTATTCATTTCCAAACGCGGCTCCACGAATGAACCCCGGGATGTGGCAATTTATCTGCTACGCACTCTGTGTGGACTACCACTGCAACAAATCGCTGATCATGTCAGTCCGCAATCGCAGCGCTGTTAGCACCACCCTGACCAGAGTTGAACGGCGGATGGCCCAGGATGAAGAGTTCAAAAGCAACGTTGCGAAGGTGAAGGCAGTGGCAAAGAAAAGTCAAAGCGAGACCTGACCCATTTTTTGAACGCTTCCTAATCCCGGTTAGCCCATGTTCGATTCATGGTGGGGGCACCAAGGACCTATAGCTTCCAAACTTCAGTTCGGAACCTTTTTTTGGCACCTCCGATTCAGACACTCAACAAGGGCCTCTTCATCCATGACCGGCGCCAAGGCATCTCCCTGGGCGTACGTGCAGCCATACTCCTGCAGTGACCGCAAGCGCGTTGCGTCCTCGACGTTGGGGGCTACGAGAATGAGCCCCGTGCCCTTGGCTATGGAGGCGAGGCTGGCAAGCACGCCCGGATCATTCTGCAGGGATGTGTTCAGCTTGAGCCCGCGAAGCGGAAATCGATGCAGGTCCGCAAGCGATATGTGAGTCGCGTCGAAATGATCCACGACAATGCCTACCCCGGCCTTGTCCACTTCAACAAAAACATTCGAAAACCGCTCCGCGAAATATTTCAGCCACTCTTCGCGCACTTCCAGCAAAATGGCCGAGGGACTGATTCCGTGTTCGAAAACAACCCCCGTCAATTCCTCGATGAAGCCATGGCGCAGGACGTTTCTGAGCGAAACGTTGAGGCCCAGAAAAAAATCCTCCCCCATGACCTGCTGAAATCGTTTCAAGGCTGAACAGGTTTTCTGAATCGCCCACGCTTCGAGTTCGAGCACAACGTCGCTATGCTCCGCAAACGGCAGAAACCATTCAGCCCGCAACAGCCCCTTTCGCTTGTGATTCCAGCGCATGTAGGCCTCGACTCCATGGATTGCCCCGGTTTCGAGGTGCACTATCGGTTGGTAATGCATACACACTTCGTTTTCCAGAAGCGCGCTGCGCAGGCCGCTCTCGATCCGCAAAAACTGCACGGCCTCGCTGTTCTGCCGATCATCAAAAATCACGATCTGTCGTTCACCCCTCTGCAGCGCCCGGTCGAGGGCGGCCCTGGCGTCCTTCAGCATGTCCTTTTCGTCCGTGTAATCCCGGGGCGCCATGACCACGCCAAAGCTGCATGTCACCCGCAGTTCGCTCTGGCCAAGCTTGAACGGCCTTGCGGTTTCCTCCTGGATACGCTGGGCCACGCGGACGGCTCCGATGACATCAGGGACATTGTCCAGTAACATGAGAAATTTTTCGGAATCCAGATATGCCGGAATATCGAGCGTGCGCAGACATTTTGCGGTCCGCTTTGCAAGCATTTCAAGAAAGGACTTCTGATCCTCGACCTGCAGGAGAACCTGCTCCACATTGTCGATACCCATGAGCAGCACCACGAAAGCATAGTCCGGATGTCGAATCGAGCGTTTCATGGCGTACTGCAGGCTGTCGGAAAAAATCCGGCCGGAACTTGATTCCGAACTTTCCAGCCTCTTTGAATCCTCGACCGGATGGTAATGCGCGGAGAAAAAAAGCGGATACCCCATTTCATCCTTGTGCAGGAAAACGCTGACATGACAGGGCACGAACTTTCCTGCGGACGTCTGCAGCTCCGTATGAAGCTCTTGCGTGCGGCCGGTTTCCAGAAGGGACGCCAGGACTTTTTCCTGCAAGGCCTGAAAATCCAGGCTTGCCAGATCGACGGCCCAGTTGCGTGTCGCGAGATCATACCGGGAATAACCGCCAAGACTCAGAAAAGCCTCGTTTCCCCCCAGAATCCGCCCGTCGGCGTACCCGGCCAGTACCGGGGTTTCCAGATGGCTGAGAATTTCTTCCATGAATACATTTTTCTGCGCCAGGCGGTGATACTCCACAAACCCGTCAAGAACCGAATCGGCCGGAAGCGTTGCCTCGGCGTAGCTGACGGCTCCGTAAGCCAGATCCGGACGCAGATAGACTGCCGAGTCGATGATCACGGCGGGAGACAGCATGAGCGCGCTCAATATCCCGGGGTACACGGGGGGACGAACGAGAGTGAAGGTCACCACGGGCGGCCTGTGCTCCCCGGACCGCACCGGAACCGGGCGTTGATGATCGCCCGTGAACGGCTGCGAAGAATGCTCGGCATGAACGATACAAACCTTGCATGCGCTGCCCGCTTCACCCCGGAAAAGATCCGCTGCCGACGGATCGATCCGCTCCTCTTCACCTGAATCAGCCTCCGCGCGCACATGGCTTCGCGCCTGAGACCAGCACTTCCAGTCTTCCTCGCCGCCATCGAGCACAAGCCGATGGCCTGCACGGCGAGCCTGCGCTTCCAGCGCATCAAGAAAATTCCGCACGCTCTGCCAAGAAGTGCAAATCACAATGCAGGAATCGACAGGCAGAAGAAAGAGAAATTCGTCCAGATCGGGAGAGACTCGACGCAAACGAAAATATTCCGCTTTTCCCAAAGCATTCAAGGAGGGAAATGAGAAAAAAACCAATTCTTCAGGTGACAGTAAATTACTACTCACGGCACAAACCTGTGGATTTATCTCATGTTTTGGAACTCGGACTTGCGTGAAAGCATCAATACACAATCAAAATATGTATGCATTACGGTCTCAAAGTCAACAAAAGCAGTTATTGGCTGGGAACGGGCAACGTGATGCGGGAAACGTGATGCGGGAGGCGGGGGCAGCGGTAAACCAGGGGAGATGACACCGCGCAGACGGAATACCGGCTTGCGGCCGATGATCATGGAAATCCCGGACTGGTGGTCGCGCAGGAAACGGACTATGCCCTAAGCGGCGACCTCCGGCGAGTTCCGCACGGTCCCATTCCAGGCCGCCAAGTGCCGGGAGCCAGCCCACGGCAGCAGAAATGTTGCCGAGCTTGACGCAACCCGATGATTTTCAAATTCAAATAACGGACCGACGTCGTCCTGGAGCGTTCCTCCGCCGGATGACAGTTTTATATCCAAATATGTACGATATCGTTCTCGCCACACTCAGTGCCCGCTATATCCACCCCAGCATCGGACTGCGCTACCTGCATGCCAATCTGCGTGAGCTTGCGCCCCGGGCCGTAATCGAAGAATTCACCATTTCGGAACAGCTGCTCGATATTGCTGAAAAAATCCTTGCGCACCGCCCCAGGATCATCGGCCTTGGCGTCTACATCTGGAACGGGAAGGAGTGCGAACAGCTGGTGCGCATCCTGAAATCCCTTGCGCCCGAGGTGCTGCTTGTTCTTGGCGGACCGGAGGTCAGCCATTTTCCGCACCGGCTCGATTTCTCCCTGGCCGACCACGTGATCTGCGGCGAAGGGGAGGAACAGTTTCATAAGCTCTGCTGCGCGCATCTGACCGGCGGCAACGAGTCGCCCCGCATCATTGCGGCAAGTCCAGCCGACCCGGACAGCCTTGTCATGCCCTACTCCCTGTACACCGACGAGGACATTGCCCACCGGGTCATTTATGTTGAAGCGTCAAGGGGATGCCCCTTTTCCTGCGAATTCTGCCTGTCCTCCATCGACAAACTGGTCCGCTATTTCGATCCGGACCGGTTCCTGCGCGAACTGGCCACGCTGTGGGAACGGGGGGCGCGCAACTTCAAGTTCATCGACCGCACGTTCAACCTGAGCATGCAGCGGGTCGGACCGATCCTGGATTTTTTCCTGGGCCAGAAGCCGCCGTTTTTGGTCCATTTTGAAGTCGTGCCCGAGCATTTCCCGGCCGACCTGCGGGAGAGGCTCGCTCAGTTTCCTCCGGGCACCCTGCAGCTGGAAGTCGGCATCCAGACCCTGAATGCGGCTGTGGCCGCGTCCATTAACCGGCGGCTGGACATGGACAGGATCACCGACAACCTGCGCTTTCTGGAAGAAGAGACCAATGCCCACCTGCACGTGGACCTGATCATCGGGCTGCCGGGCGAAAGCGTGGACAGCTTCGGCCGCAACCTGAACCGCCTGGCCGGCCTGACCAGGGCGGAAATCCAGCTGGGCGTCCTGAAAAAACTGTCCGGCACTACCCTCGGCAGGCACGATGCCGTGCACGGGATGACCTATCTGCCCTATCCGCCGTACGAGATACTGGCCAACAATCTGATTGATTTTGCAGCCATGCAGGACTTGAAGCGCATGGCCCGGTTCTGGGACCTGCTCCACAACAGCGGCAATTTCCAGGGCAGCGTGCGCCTGCTGTGGCCGGACCAGGATGTCCATGCCGGATTTCTGCGCTTCTCGAAATGGCTCTACGGCGCGACCCTGTCCACCTGGCAGATTGCCCTGAAACGCCTGGCGGAGCTACTTTTTGCCTACCTGACCGAGGAGCTTGGCCTGTCCGGAGAGGAGGCGGCCAACGCCATTGCAGCCGACCTTCTCAAGGTCAAAGGCCGGCCGCTACCCATGGTGATCTCGGAAAACATGACCATTCATCCCGGCTCCCTGACGGCCAGAACTACGCAGAGCCCCGGAAAGAGGCAGGCCAGACATCTGGAGTGATGGACGGCTGGTCCGGGAACAAAGAGACGGCTGGTCGTCGCATGACAAATCGTCTCTCGACAGGCATGCTTGGCAGTGTAGCCTTCCCGTAAATCGGACGACGTTGTATTTGACGGCATTTCCGACACCATCGCTACCGCAAACAATCCGGCAATTCCGGTCAGGCATCAGCCCAGAAATGCCTGCGCGGCGTAAGCGCACACTGTTTGGCGCGAATTTTAGCGGCCTATTTGGCACTGAAAGGTTTCCTTCCAACGTCAAGCTGCGCGGAACACGTGAAAACGATTGAGAGTGCAAGCGAAAACGGCCACTGGGGGACAGATGGGGGGACAAACCCATGCCCCCGAGGGGAGAAAATAAAAAAAGGACCTAGATTTTGCATCTAAGTCCTTATTTTTACTGGAGCCAGGAAAGAGAATTGAACTCTCGACCTACTGATTACGAATCAGTTGCTCTACCAACTGAGCTATCCTGGCCAAAACAGCGAAGTCGTAGCTATCCAAGGTGCGGGCGAGCGTCAAGGGAAAAGTGACGAAAGCCGGGTCGATACTTCGCAAAACATCGCCGTCACCTCAATCGATCTGCATCACCACGGGCACGACCAGCACCGTTCCTGCGCGCTGGAACTCGCCCCATCCCTTGTAAATGCCAGGCCCGGGGAAGCGGGCTTCGAAGACGACCTGGTTTGCCGTGTCCCCGGCGGCGGGTTCGCCGTGGACGTATTGGTGGCCGTCCGCGCTCAAGGCAATGAAATGGCCCCTGGCCCCGAGGAAATTTTCCAGATCCGCGACGGGCTCTTCATTCAGGTCCATCAGGGTGAAACTGATCCTGTGCATGCCCAGGCCGGGTTCAACGCCGACATTCGCCAGCATCTCGGAAGTCTGCACCATGCCCGGCACATACGGGTCCAGCGACGGCGCGGAGGAGCCCCCGCCTTCGACGCGTAATTCGGTCATGAGAGTCACGGGACTGCCGTCCATAGGCGTGAAGTCGGCATGGAACAAATAGGTTCCCCCTTCCGGAAAGGTCATGCCGGTGACCATGGTCCCGAGCGGCCCCGGCTCCGGAAAAGCATGGATGAACTTGTCGAGGCCCTCCCGGACGATGGTCAGATGCAGCTTTTTCCCGCGCACGACCTCAAACCCGGTCACGGGTGCGCCGTAGGCGTCGGTCAACTGCACGGTTATTTCCACCTGCTGGCCTGCCTCGACCACTTCGGGGACGCTGGTGAGCGTCATGTGAAACGCGCGGGGATCGATGCCCGGGGAGGCTTGTCCCGTGGCGGCAAGAAGGTGCGTGGGCCAACAGCAGACCAAGAGGAGTACGAAAAACAAAAAAGAATATGAACTACGCATGAAAACCTCCGGGATGAAAGCTTGTTCATCATTCTTTCTTAAACAGCTGCAGGGTTTTCGCAAGAAAAATCGGCCAGCTCCGCAAGGACTGCGTATCCTGCCTGGAAGCATCGCTCCGGGCGTAGGGCAAAAAAAAACCCACCATGAGGTGGGTTGGGTCGGCGTCTGGTGGAGGGGGGAGGATTTGAACCTCCGAAGTCGTACGACGACAGATTTACAGTCTGTTCCCTTTGGCCACTCGGGAACCCCTCCGGACAGAGGCGGTTACTAGATGACCCGAAGGCGGCGGTCAAGGCTTTTTTTTTGTCGGAGGCATTTCAATATCCTGACTCTGCAGGATAATATTATCCCGCAGGGCCAGAAACTCGTCCCTGTGCGCAAACAGGGTGTCGATCAGGGCCGGATCGAAGATGCGCGCGCGCTGGTCCTGCATATACGCCAGGGCGTCGGACACGCTCCAGGCCTCCTTGTAGACGCGCGCGCTGAGCAGGCTGTCCAGAACATCGACCACCCGCGCGATGCGGCTGAAGATGTGGATGCTCTCCCCCGCAAGGCCGCTCGGGTAGCCGCTGCCGTCCCAGGCCTCCTGGTGTTCGAGGGCAACGCGGGCCGCAGTCTGCATGATGTGGTTGCCGGATCTGTTCAGAATGTCGAAACCCAGACGCGGATGCTGCTCCATGACCCCACGTTCGGCCTCGTCCAGGGGGCCGGCCTTGAGGAGCACGCTGTCGGGAATGGCCACCTTGCCCACGTCGTGCATGGGTATGGCCAAACGCAGCAGATCGCAGTCATCCACGGACAACCCCGCGTGACGCCCCAGCAGCCAGGCCATCTCCGCCACCCGGCGCACGTGCATTCCGCCGGACAGGGCCCGATTCTCCACAACCTCGCCAAGGGTAAAAATTACCTCCCGGTGCGTCTGTGCGATCTCCTGGTTGAGCTGCAGGTTCTCGAAGGCCACGGTCACGTTGGCGGCGAAAACCTGCACCAGATCCTGTTCCAGAGGCGTAAGTTCGCGCAGTACGCGCAGGAAAAGCACGTGCCGGGTCCCGCTGGTCATGCCGAAGCAACCCGCGTAGCTGGTCTGGCTGAAAAAACACTGGTCCGCGCTCGCGGCCCGGCGGATCAGGTCCATCTCCTCCGCATCGAGCACTTCGCTCGCAAGTCGGGACTCAAGGTTTGAAAAATCTCCGGTGCCCGCAATGATGATGAAATCGTCGAGCCTGTCACGGGCTGCGAACCCCGAGGCATCGCCCAGATACATGGAGCTGTCCTCCAGATGCAGGAGCGAGGTCATCTGGGTCAGCACCCCGCGTGCAAAAAGCTCCAGGCTGTCGGCCTGAAACAGGTCGGCCGAGGCGGCGATGATGTCTTCGAGTCCTTGACGGCTGGATTCGATGGCCCGCAGATCACGGTATGAGCGGATGCCTGTGGTCACGGCGGTGAAAAGTTTCTGGGCCGTGAGTTCGGATTTGCTCTTGTAGTCGTTGATGTCGTAATTGATGATGACCTGGCGTTCCGGGGCCTGCCCGGGCTGCCCCGTCCGCAGGATGATTCGCACCAACTGGTTGTCCAGCTCCTCGCGCACCTGCCGGGCCAGATCGAGACCCGCATGGGGCGTTTCCATGACCACATCGAGAAGCATGACCGCGATGTCGGGATTTTGGGCCATGACCTGTCTGCCTTCATCAGCGCTGTAAGCGCTCAGAAATTCAAGACGTGCGCCCTCGAACTCGAACCCGTCAAGGACCATGCGCGTGATGCTGTGCACATCCTCTTCGTCATCCACGATCAGAAGTTTCCAGGCCTTGCGTTCAAATCGGGACGCGCCCGTGTCTTCTTCGGCGGCAAACACGATGTCTTCGCGCAGTTCGTGATCGGTCATGAAACCTTCCCCCCCATGAAACCCACTAGTCCGGATAGGTGGCACGAATGGCCAGCATCTCGTCCAGATTCTCCAGAAAAATGTCCACCAGGAACGGATCGAACTGCCGCCCCCTCTTCTCCCGCAGGTAGTCCAGGACATCGCTCAGCGGCCAGGCCTTCTTGTAAACCCGGTCGCAGGAGAGTGCGTCGAAGACATCGGCCAGCGCCGTGATGCGCCCGAAAATATGCGTCTCGTCCTCAGCCAGCCCGTGCGGATAGCCGCCCCCGTCCCAGTGCTCGTGATGCTGCAGGGCGATGGTCGCGGCGGTGCGCATGATGCGACGCGGCGAGCCCTTCAGGATGGAGTGACCGATGACCGTGTGCGTCTTGATGATGGAAAACTCCTCGTCGGTGAGCTTGCCGGGCTTGAAGAGGATGGAGTCGGGAATGCCGATCTTGCCCACGTCGTGCATGGGCGAGGCCATGCGCAGAAGATGCGCCCGCTCTTCCGAGAGCCCGGCCTTGACCGCCAGAACATAGGAATATTCGGCCACGCGCTTGACGTGATGGGCCGTCTCCTTGGAGCGGGTCTCGACCACTTCGCCGAGGGTGAGCACAACCTCGCGCTGCGTGGCCACGATCTCTTCGGTCAGGAAAAGGTTATTGAGGGCCACGGCGATGTTGCCGCCCAGAATGTGCAAAAGGCCCTGCTCGGTCTCATTCAAGGGACGGCCAAAGGAGACATAGAAAAAAAAGTCCTGGTCCGTGTGCGAATTGAAAAATCTGGCCGCAAACTCCTGATCGAGCACCAGCACCCGCCCTTCCCTGCCCACGCGATCGTGCAGCTCCAGCAAGCGCGCAACGGGGATGTGGTCGAGACCGGCACTCAGCCCGCGCGACTCCAGGATTTCGAACTGCTCGTCGCAGCGCAGCGCCACCAGGCCGTTCTCCCGGCAGCATAGCCCGGCGCAGCGCCCGGTACGCAGGATATGCTCCAGCGCGAGGACAAAGAAGTCTGGCAGCGAACTGGCCGAGAACAGGGCCGCCGAGGCGCAGATGATCTCCTGCAATCCCAGGCGGCCAAGCTCAATGGTGCGCAGATCCCGGTAGGAGCGGATGGCCGCGGTGATGGCCGTGAACAGGCGTTGCTCGCTCAACTCCGCCTTGTGCTTGTAATCGTTGATGTCGTATTCGGTGATGACCTTGCGTTCGGGGGCCTGTCCCGGCTGGCCCGTACGCAGGATGATGCGCACGAAGGAGTTGTTCGCCTCCTTGCGCACGTGCCGGGCAAACTCCAGCCCGGCGTTTTCCGTCTCCATGACCACGTCCAGCAGAATCACGGCCGTGTCCGGATGTTCCCGCAGGAGCGCCCGCGCCTCGGCGCCGGAATAGGCGTGCAGATAGCGCACGGGGGCGTTCTGGTAGTGATAGTCTCCAAGGGTCAGCTCCGTGACCTTGTGCACGAAGTCGTCGTCATCCACGATCATGACCTTCCACATCCCTTCGCTCTCGGACTTCAGGGGAGGAGTTTCGTCTGCAAAATGAACTTCTTCCATCGCATGCTCGCTTTTCATGAAAAGAGCTCCAGTTGGAGAAATCAGTCGGGAAATTCCCGACGGATGGCGACAAGGGCGTCGAGCTGCAGCATCATCACATCGACCATGTGCGGATCGAACATCTCCCCGCGCTCCGCGAGGATAAAGGCGCACACCTGATCAAGGGGCCAGGGCTCCTTGTATACCCTGCGCGAGAGCAGGGAATCGAAGACATCGACCAGACAGACAAGGCGTCCATATGGGTGAATATCCCGCCCGGCAAGGCCCCGGGGGTAGCCCGATCCGTTCCAGCGCTCATGATGTTCATGGGCGATGACCGCCGCGGCCTGCATGATGGGCCGGCTGGAACCCTTCAGGATCTGGTGGCCGAGCAGGGGGTGGGTCTTCATGGTCTCGAATTCCTCCGTGGTCAGCGCGCCGGGCTTGAGCAGGATGGAATCGGGGATGCCGATCTTGCCCACGTCGTGCATCGGCGAAGCCAGACGCACAAGGTCCACCTCCAGGGCGTCGAAACCAAGCTCAAAGGCCAGCAGCCTGCAACATTCCGAGACCCGGCGTACATGCCCCGCCGTTTCCTTGGAGCGCGATTCGACGCACTCTCCAAGAGTCAGGATAATCTCTTTCTGGCTGTGCAGCAGCTCCGTGTTCAGCAGCATGTTGTCCAGCGCGATGGCCACATTCCCGGAGAAAACCTCCACCAGCCTGCGCTCGAAAGGATTGAGGGAACGGTCCAGACGGAAATAGAGCAGATTCTCGGACCCGCGCCGGGAACGGAAATACTGCACGAAGGAATCATCCCCGAAGACTCCCGTCCTCTGCCGCAGTGCCTGTTGCAGGACATTCCTCACGTTGTCGCCCAGTTCACAGGTCAGCCCTTCCATCCCGCAGTGACCATACTCCCCTGTCCCCGCGAGCACCGAGATGTCGCCGTTTTGCACCGTGGCCGCGAATCCCGAGGGGGAATGCAGGAAAAGGCAGTCCTCGTTGACCCGCAACAGGGAACTCATCTGATCGAGGACTCCCTGGGCAAAAAGCGCCAGGTTGCGCTGTTCGAAGAGCCCCTTGGTGGAGGATATGATGAGGTTCAGCCCCTGACGGCTCTTCTCGATGACGTTCAGGTCCCGATACGAGCGGATGGCCGTGGTCACGGTAGAAAAGAGCTTCTGGGCAGTGAGCTCCGTCTTGTGCTTGTAGTCGTTGATGTCGTAGCGGGTGATGACCTCCCGTTCCGGGGCCTGGCCGGGCTGGCCCGTGCGCAGGATGATGCGTACGGCGCGGTTGCCGAGCTCGGAGCGTATGAATTCGACAAGCTCCAGTCCCGCCTGCCCTGTCTCCATGACCACATCGAGGAGGATGACGGCGATGTCGTCGTTCCCGCGCAGAAACTCCCGTGCCTGCGCTGCGGAATAGGCGCTCAGAAAGGTCAGGCCCTTGCCGGAAAAAGTCAGTCCTTCGAGCACCATTCTGGTGATGACATGCACTTCCTCCTCGTCGTCGACGATGAGCAGCTTCCAGCCGGGTACGTCCCGTGACGGAGCCTGCTCCTGCTCGTCGGCAAAAAACAGCTCATCCGAGGGGGATGTGGAACCGCCTTGTTTCATATCATCCATCAAGATTCTCCGCGTTCTTGAAACCCGTGTCGCCGACGACTCTCCGGCAGCATTGCGTTTCACATGCATGCCATGGGCGCCGCAATTTATCAAAACCTTTTTAAAATCACGGCACATGCCGCAAAATGTCGTCGCCCCCGCTCCCGTCCGCCAATAGCCCCGCGCCGTGACGGTCCGGGTACGATATCAGCAGGGCCTGATCCACAGGCCGGAACATGCATGCACCGCGCCGAAAAGCCAAGGTCCGCGCGGCGCATGAAAAAAGGCCATGCGCCGCGAATGTGCAGCGCACGGCCTTGCAGCGGCAGGCCGGACAAATCCGGTTAAAGCAGACGGATCTTGCGTTTGAGTTCCAGGCCCTGGGAGGCAGCCTTGGTCAGGGAATCCTCGCCGCCCAGCACGCAGATCAGCCCCGCCTGAGCGACCTCGCGCAGCAGCGCGCCGAAATCCCGGAAATGGCGCTCGTCCGTAGCCAGAACCTCGTCCCGGATGCGCTGGCGGGTCTCTGTGGTCACCCCGGCCAGATGCTGGCTCAAGGCGGTGAAGCCCTTGGAGTCGGGGAGCTGGTAGGGATCGAGATCGCCCGAGGTGCCGATGATGGCCTTCAAAAGCTCGCCACGGTCCAGATTGACCGTCTCCAGGAATTTGCCGCACCCGTCGAAGGCGGCCAGCGTGGAGGTGACGTTGGGGTCGCGGTACGAGCCGAAACTCATGAGCCCCGAGAGGCGGCCGAAGTTGCAAAAGCCGCCGTACGCCCCGCCCAGGACCCGCACCTGCTCCCACAGCCAGGTCGTGCGCAGGTACTTGACCGCCACCAGGCTCGATCCGTGAAAGGAGTAACCGGCCCTGTGCAGGTCGCAGATCTTGCCGACATAATTGACCTGAGCCGGGATGATAAGCCCCTCGTGCCCGTCCGCATCCGGCCTCTGCCAGACCGCGTCAGCCAACGTCCCGCCCGGCAGACCCGCCACGAATTCCCGAAAGCGCTCGCCATGGGCGGCAAGCATGCTCTCGTCCATGGTCAGGTTCAGCACCGCGCCATCCTTGCGCACCAGCGCCCGGCGCAGTTCCTCCAGGTCGGACAACACGCCGCCGAAATCAGTGTCCATTCTTTCGGCCAGCTCGCGCAGGAAGAAGAGATTCTCAAGACCGCCCATGCGCTCCTGCAGGCTGTCCGCCGGATTGAAGCGCGAACGCAGGCGCAGGCCTACGAAATGATGGCCGGAGGGTACCAGAGCGTGCTCAAGGCCCGCCTTCTCCTCCAGCACCATCTGCCGGAAGCGCTCGCGGTCGTCGAAACGGGCCAGGGTCAGGGCGTCGCGCACGATGTCGATCATGTCACCGACCCGCTCGCCCACCGCCTTGGCCCGCACCACCAGCCGGGCCACGGGGGCGGGGCCGTCCTCGCGCTGGGACAGCAGGCTCCTGGCGTAGACGCCGCCGGTCTTGCTGTTGATGCGCTTGGAGAAAGACACGTAGTCCTCCTTCGCGGTCCCCATCTCGGTCAGGGCGCGGCCAAAGAGCGGGACCAGGGGAATGAGGCGATCGGGCACCGCACCGAGGTCAAGAGCCAGATCCATGTAGCAGATGTTGTTGGTCGGCAGGTCGTGCATGAGCGCCGTGGCTTCCTCCCAATCACGCACCTCCGTGGGCACGACCCGCACCGCAGGGTCGATGTCATCCCGCGAGAGGCTGGGCAGCAGGGCCAGGGCCTCGGGCGAATCAGGAGCCTCCTGCATGCGCCGCAGCTGCTCCGTGCGCCGCACCAGCTCGTCGTCGGACAGCGCCGCCTGATCGTTGCGCAGCTTGACAATGAGCTCCTGCTCCTCGTCCTCCACCCGCGCCGCGTGTCCTTCCTCGGGTTCGAGGACGACCACGCTCGCATGGGGATTGCGCAGGATGTGCCGTTCGATGAGATCTTCGAAAACCCTCTCGCCCCGGGCCAGGCGTTCTTTCAGGGCGGCCATGGGCGCCTCGAAGGCCACCAGCTCCAGAGGATCGAGATCGTACAGCCAGGACCCCAGCGAGCGCAGCATGACGATGAGGCCGCGCGGATAGGAGCCGGTGTTGTTTTCGCGCAGATCGAATTCCGCGGAATTGACTCCGGCCTCGATCAGGTCGGCCTCGAACCCGTGAGCCACGATGTCTTCAAGAGTACTGACGATGAGCTCGCGCACGGCCTGAAAATTTTCCGGCAGCACGCCCTTCATGCCCACGGAATAGTACATCTGGGCCATCTCGTGTTCAACGCCGGCTCCGGTCAGGTCCTCGCCGAGCCCCGACTCGATGAGCGCCTTGCGCAAAGGCGAGGCGTTCATGCCGGTCAGGAGGCTGTCCAGGATCTTGCAGGCCAGCACGGTCCCGGCGTCTTCCTTGCCGGGCAGCAGCCAGTTCATGGTCAGCATGCCCAGGGCGTCTTCATCCTCGCCCATGGCCTCGAACCCGCGCCGCACTTCAAGCGGAGCATCGAAGGCCTGCTGCCGCGCAATGGCCGAGTCCACAGGAAGGGCGGAAAACTGATCCAGATATTCGCTCAAAAGTTCGAGTCTGGCGTCCGGGTCGTCATCGCCATAAAAAAAGATCCAGGCGTTGGAGGGATGATAGAGCGTGCGGTGAAACTCCAGAAAGCCCTCGTAGGTCAGATCCGTGATGGCGCCGGGGTTGCCGCCGGAGTCGAGGCCGTAGGTGGTGTCCGGGAAGAGGGACTGCTGCGAAAGCTCGGCGAGCTGCGAATCCGGCGAAGAGTACACGCCCTTCATTTCATTGTAGACAACGCCCTTGACGGACAGCTCCCCGCCCTTTTCCGGCAGGTCCAGATGCCAGCCCTCCTGCTCGAATATCTCGGGGGTGATGCGCGGGAAGAAGACCGCATCGAGATACACGTCGACCAGATTGTAGAAATCCTTCAGGTTCTGGCTGGCCACGGGATAGCAGGTCTTGTCCGGATAGGTCATGGCGTTCAGGAAGGTCTGCAGCGAACCTTTGAGAAGGTCCACGAAGGGCTCCTTGACCGGGTACTTGTGCGACCCGCACAGCACCGAATGCTCCAGGATGTGCGCCACCCCCGTCGAATCCGACGGCGGGGTGCGAAAGCTGATGCCGAAGACCTTGTTTTCGTCGTCGTTGACCACGGACAGGATGCGCGCTCCTGTCTTGTCGTGCACGAAGATATCGGCCCGGGATGAAATTTCCTGAACATAAGTGGTTGAAACGCGAGTGAATCCGGTGGTCATGGGCGGCGTATCTCCTGGAAAGCGGTTTTTGTGCCGGTCTTGCGGAATTGGACTGGACACTTTGATAACCCAGTCCCTTTGCAAGCCCGAAGGACTTCTGTAAAGAGCGGGACTGCAATGTCAATGCTCGAAAGGAGATTTCCATGTCCAAGATCCTAGTCACCGGCGGTGCCGGGTATATCGGTTCCCACACGACGTTGGCCCTGCTTGAGGCCGGTTACGAGGTCGTGGTTTACGACAATCTGTCCACGGGCAAAGCCGAGGCGGTGCTGCCCCCGGCCCGGCTTGTGGTCGGCGACCTGGCCCAGACCCACGAACTGGATCGCCTCATGGCCGAGGAAAACTTTTCGGCGGTGCTGCATTTCGCAGGCTCCATCGTGGTGCCCGAGTCGGTGGAAAACCCGCTCAAATACTACATGAACAACACCAACAATACGACGGAACTGATCCGCCTTGCGGTAAAGAACGCCATCCCGCGCTTCATCTTTTCCTCCACGGCGGCAGTCTACGGCATGCCGGACACCGCCGCCGTGACCGAGGACAGTCCCACCAAGCCCATCAACCCCTACGGCCGCACCAAGCTCATGAGCGAATGGGTCATAGAGGACACGGCCGCAGCCCACCCGAACTTCTCCTTTGTCATCCTGCGCTACTTCAACGTGGCCGGGGCCGACCCCGAGGGACGCATCGGCCAGTCCACGCCCGACGCCACGCACCTGATCAAGGTCGCCTCCCAGGCCGCGCTGGGCCGCAGGGATGCCCTGCACATCTTCGGCACGGACTACGACACCCCGGACGGGACCTGCATCCGCGACTACATCCATGTGGCCGACCTGGCCGGGGCACATGTGCTGGCGCTTGGTCATCTGGAGGCCGGCAATCCTTCGAGCGTCTTCAATTGCGGCTACGGACACGGCTACTCCGTGCGCGAAATCGTGAGCGCGGTAAAGGAAGCCAGCGGCGTCGATTTTCCGGTGGTCCTGAGCCCGCGCCGGGCAGGTGATCCGCCCGCCCTCATCTCCGATCCGGCCCGCATCCGCGCGACCATGAACTGGCAACCCGCCCACGACGACATATTGGCCATCGCGCTCTCGGCCTACAGGTGGGAAATGGGACTCTGAGCACCTGTCGACAAGTACAAGGCCCCAGCCTTGCCAGATGCGATGAACTGCGGGAAACAATAAAATCCAGGCCTGAAGCGAGCCTTTGCCCAGCGGAGCATTTTTCTCGTGTGAGGGCCTGGATCATCTGCGGCGACAAAGCCGATCACCGTTTTGGAGCAGCCTTCGGACCGCGTCAAACTTGACTTCGGGTGCGGGATATTCCACTGTTCTGCCCTTCATTGCAATGCAAATAACGAAAATTTGTGCTCGCCACGCTGGCCCGTGGTCCGTCGGCACAGCAGATAACCCGGAGGAACGTCGTCCCATGAGCGATTACAAGAAAACCCTGAACCTTCCCGCCACCACCTTCCCCATGAAGGGCAGCCTGACCCAGAACGAGCCAAAGATCCTGGACGGCTGGTATGAGACCGACGCCTATGGGGCCATGATCGGCGCCAATGCAGGCCGCGCGCCCTACGTCCTCCACGACGGTCCTCCGTACGCCAACGGACATATCCACATCGGCCACGCCATGAACAAGATTTTAAAGGACGTCATCGTCAAGCATCGCAACCTGACCGGCCGCCAGGCACAGTACGTGCCCGGCTGGGACTGTCACGGGCTGCCCATCGAGCTCAAGGTCGAGCAGGAACTGGGCGGCAAGAACAAGTTCTCCATCCTTGAGATCCGCAAGAAATGCCGCGAGTACGCCCTCAAGTATCTGGATATCCAGCGCGACGAATTCAAGCGCCTGGGCGTGCTCGGAACCTGGGACAAGCCCTACCTGACCATGACCCCGGATTACGAGACGGCCACGGCCCGCGAGCTGGCCAATTTCTACAAAAAGGGTTCCGTGCAGCGCAACAAGAAGCCCATCTACTGGTGCGGTTCCTGCGAGACGGCCCTGGCCGAGGCCGAGGTCGAGTACGATGACCATTCCTCACCCTCCATCTACGTGCGCTTCCCCCTTGAAGCGCAGGAACTGGGCAGGATCTTCCCGCAGGCCCCGGCCGACAACAGCTTCATCGTCATCTGGACGACCACGCCCTGGACCATCCCGGACAACCTGGCCGTGGCCGTGCACCCGGACTTCGAATACGATCTTGTCCAGGTCGGCGGCGCCTTTTACATCCTCGCCAAGGAACTGGTGGCCGGATGCGCCGAGCGCTTCGGCTGGGGTGAATGGTCCGTGCGGGCAACGGTTCCGGGCAGCGCGCTGGAAGGCCTCGTCGCCCGCCATCCCTTCTATGACCGTCCGTCCCCCGTGGTCACCGCCGACTACGTGACCCTCGACGCGGGCACGGGCTGCGTTCACACCGCCCCCGGCCATGGCCGCGAAGACTACGAGACCGGACTGCGTCATGGCCTTGAGATCCTCTCGCCCCTTGATGACGAGGCCAAATTTCTGCCCAGTGTCGAATTCTTCGGCGGCAAGAACGTCTTCGAAGCCAATCCCCTGGTCATCGCCAAGCTGACCGAGGTCGGACACCTTCTGGGCAGCGAGAAGATCAGACACTCCTACCCGCACTGCTGGCGCTGCAAGAAACCCGTCATCTTCCGGGCCACGACCCAGTGGTTCATCGCCATGGAGCACGACAACCTGCGCGGCAAGACGCTGGACGCCATAGACAACAGCGTGCGCTGGATTCCGTCCTGGGGCAAGGAGCGCATCCACAGCATGATCAAGTTCCGCCCCGACTGGTGCATCTCGCGCCAGCGCATGTGGGGCGTGCCGATCATCGCCCTGTTGTGCAACGACTGCGGGGACGCCTATTTCGACGGTGACTGGGCCCACGGCATCGTGGACCGCTTCGCCACGCATCCCACCGGTGCGGACTACTGGTTCGAGGCCCCGCTGTCCGAGGTCGTGCCCGAAGGGCTGACCTGCCCCAAATGCGGCGGCACGCACTGGGAAAAAGAGGACGACATCCTCGACGTCTGGTTCGACTCCGGCACCAGCTTTGCCGCCGTGGTCGAAGGTCGGCCCGAGTGCACCTTCCCGGCGGACCTGTACCTCGAAGGCACCGACCAGCATCGCGGCTGGTTCCACTCCTCGCTTCTGGCCTCCGTCGGAACGCGCGGCGTGCCCCCCTACCGGACCGTGCTGACCCACGGCTTCGTGCTCGACGGGCAGGGCCGCAAGATGTCCAAGTCCATCGGCAACGTGGTCGCCCCGCAGGAGATCATCGAAAAGCACGGCGCCGAAGTGCTGCGCCTGTGGGTGGCCTCGGAAAACTACCAGGAAGACCTGCGCATCTCCGACGAGATCCTGCGCCGACTGGTCGACGCCTACCGCAAGATCCGCAACACCTGCCGCTTCATCCTCGGCAACCTGAGCGACTTCAACCCGGCCACGGACCTCGTCGCCACGTCCGACATGCTGGCTCTCGACCGCTACGCCCTGAACATGGTCCGTTCCAAGCACCAGGCCATCCAGGCGGCCTATGAAAACTTCGAGTTCCACAAGGTCTACCACACCCTGCACAACCTGTGCACCACGGACCTCAGCTCCTACTATCTCGACATCATAAAGGACCGCGTCTACGTCAACGGCGCGACCAGCCTTGAGCGCCGCTCGGCCCAGACAGCCCTCTATCACATACTGCTCATGATCGTCGGCGATATGGCGCCGATCCTGAGCTTCACCTCCGAGGAGATCTTCCAGCACCTGCCCGAGGCCATGCGCCCGGCGGGCAGCACGGTCTTTGCCATGCGCGTGCCCGAGATCGAAGGCGCGCTCCTGACCGAAGAGGAAGAGGCCGTCTGGAACCTGGTCTTTGCCGTACGCGGCGATGTGACCCGGGCCATCGAGCCCCTGCGCCAGTCCAAGGAACTCGGACACTCCCTTGACGCCAAGGTAATCATCCACGCCACCGGCGAAGCTTTTGCCGCGCTCTCGGGCGTAGCCGCCGACCTGCGCGACGTGTTCATCGTCAGCCAGGCGCAAGTCACGGACGAGCCCGCACCAGCCGAAGCCATCCAGGGCGAGGTCGAAAGCGTGGCCGTGATCATCGCCAGAGCCCTGGGCGAAAAATGCGCCCGCTGCTGGATTCACGACGAGAACCTGGGCACGGACCCCGAGCACCCCTCGGCCTGCCCGCGCTGCACGAAAGTGCTCAAGGAATACCATGCCTAAGGTCGGCAGCGTCCCCTGCAAACCCGACATGAGGCGGCGCTACCGGACCATCGGTCTGGTAGCGGCCATCGTCTTTGTCCTGGACCAGTTGACCAAGCTCTGGATCCAGCAGGCCATTCCGGTCTGGGAAAAGGGTTTCACGGTCATCCCCGGTTTTTTCGACATCGTGCACATCCTGAACCGGGGAGCGGCTTTCGGTTTTCTGAACCGCCACGACATCGACTGGCAGCGACCCTTCTTCATCGTGGTCTCGATCCTGGCCGTGGGTCTCATCTGGGCCCTGGCCAGGAGCCAGGAGGATGACGGACCGTTCTACGTCTACGGGCTGGGACTGATCCTGGGCGGCGCCCTGGGCAACCTGCTGGACCGCGCTAGGCTCGGGGTGGTGGTGGATTTTCTGGATTTCTACGTGGGGGACATGCACTGGCCGGCCTTCAACGTGGCCGACATGGGCATCTGTATCGGCGCTGCCGCGCTGCTCGTTTCCTTTTACCAGCAGAGGCGTCGCTGTGTTCCCGACAATAATTGAGATCGCGCCCTTCATCCTCTTCGGGTTCACCATCGGCCCCTTCGCGCTGCACACCTACGGCCTCTTTGTCGCCGCAGGATTTCTGCTGGGCATTGCCTGGTCCATGCGCGAGGCCCGGGCCCGCGGGCTGAATCCCGACATCGTTTCCGACCTCGGATTTTACATCATCCTCGGGGCCATCATTGGCGCACGCGTCCTGTATGTGCTCATCAACCCGGCCTATTTCTGGAACAACCCACTTGAAATACTGATGTTCTGGAAGGGAGGACTGGTCTTTTCCGGCGGGGCCATCCTGGCCACTCTTTTCGCACTTAGCTTCATGCGGGTCAAAAAAGAGGACCCCTGGCTGTGGATGGACGTTCTGGCCCCGGGCATCGGGTTGGGCGAAGCCGTGGGCCGCATCGGCTGTCTGGCAGCTGGATGCTGCTACGGAGCGGTCTGCGACCTGCCGTGGGCCATCACTTTTTTTGACCCCGAATCCCTTGCCCCCCTGCATGTCCCGCTGCATCCCACCCAACTCTATCACACCCTGGCGGGGCTGGCCTGTTTCGCCGCGACCCTGGCCCTCAAATCCCGGACACGGAACACGGGCCAGCTCATGGGTATTTTCTTGGCTCTTTTCGGATCGTTCCGGTTTATCATCGAACTCTTCCGCGCAGACTATCGCGGAGATTTCGGACCCATCAGCGTGACCCAGGTCATTGCCCTCGGGGCGGTGTGCCTTGGGCTTTTCATTATCCAGCACAGGAGACGCAATGTTCTTTAGCATTCCCCCTGACAAACTCGTTTATGCCATACCGCTCCTCATTCTGCCCATTCTGCCGAATTTCTGGTCCATCTGGCATCTGTACACGAACGAATTTCCGACGCATCAGGAGCGAGCCGCCTGGATTGTGGCCCAAGTCGTCTTGCCGGTCGTCGGCGGAGTGGGTTATATTCTCTTCGGCAGAAAACGGGCCATCAAAAAACAATGACAAACCAGTCTCTAACCTTCGCGGTCGAGACCAGTCAGACGAAAACAGCACCCATTAGAGAGGTTCGCATGTCTTCTTTTCACCTTGGCAGGAAAATTCTGGTCACCGGAGCCCTGGCTGCTCTGCTGGGCACAATTCCGGCCTGCGTCACCACCTCGGATTTCGATCGCCTACGCAGTCAGGTCTATTCGCAGGAGCAGGAGCGCATCAAGCAGCAGGACCGCATCGCCCAGCTCGAAGCGGAACTGGCGCGCAGCCAGCCGGCCCAGGCCAACAACTGGGCGGAAGTGAACACTTTGCGCAGTCAGCTCGCGGCCCTGACCGGTCAGGTCGACGACCTGCAAAGGACCCAGCAAATGCAGCAGGAGGCAGCCGGAGGGATGGTGACCGTGGACTCGCTCAATTCCAGGGTCGTAGATCTTGAACGCAAGACGCTCTTCATGGCCACCCAGCTTGGCATCGTCTTTGACGAGATGCCTCCCCTGCCCCCGGCCCAGTCCGTGCCCAACGGCAGCTTCCCGGGGACCATGACCTCCCCGAGTCAGGAACCCGAAGTCCCTGGCGACGCCTCCCAGCCCATGACCCAGCCTGCGCCTCCGGTCACGAGCGCCCCCCAGGCCCAACCCGAAACCCAGCCGCAGGCCGAAGTCCCGGGGCAGGAGCTTTACCAGCAGGCCCTGGAGAGTTTTTATGCCATGAAGTATAAGGAGGCCCAGACCACCTGGGCCGAGTTCGTCAAGGGCTTCCCCAAGGATCCCCTCGTGCCCAACGCCATCTTCTGGCAGGGCGAATGTTTCTTCCAGATGCAGGACTACGCCAACGCGGTCCTGACCTACCAGAAGGTCATCGAGGATCACAGCAAGTCCAACAAGTACACGGCCGCCCTTCTCAAGCAGGGCATCTCCTTCTTCAAGCTCAAAAAGGACCAGGCCGGCAGGCTGGTGCTTGAAGACCTGATCAAGAAACACCCCGAGTCCGCCGAGGCCAAGCGCGCCCAGGCCTACTTGAAGAGCGGCAACTAGCCGCGCGCAAGGATACCCATGTCCACCCAAGAATACAGCCGCATCGTCAGCCTGCGCTTCCCTCCGAAGTCTTCGGGTCAGCCAATGATGTACAATCTGGCCAAACACTTCGACCTGACCTTCAACATCCTGCAGGCGAACATCAACCCGCGCCGTGAAGGGCACATGATCCTTGAGCTTTCGGGGACACGGGAACACTACCGCCAGGGCGTGACCTATCTGCAGGAGCAGGGCATCAAGGTCACGCCGGTGGCCCACGAGATCTCACGCAACGAGGAGTCGTGCATGCACTGCGGTCTGTGCACTGCCCTGTGCCCTTCAAAGGCGCTGCACCTCAATCTCGAGACCCGGCTGGTCGATTTCGACCAGGAAAAATGCACTGCCTGCAACATGTGCGTCACAGTGTGTCCGGTGCGGGCCATGATCATGGAGGTCGACCCGGACACGTGGTAAAGGAGGTAGTCATGAACGTTCCGGAACGTGCTTACGCCCGAGTCGAAACGGCCCTGAAAGGACATCTGCGCGTCCTGCCCACAGGCCGGTTCACCTCCCTTTTTGCCTGCACCCAGACGGGAACCATGCCGCAGCTCTCCGAGACCGCGCAGTCCGCGCTCCCTGACGGGCTGGCGCACTACCTGCGCGCCATGAACGAAAAACTGAGCGCCATCCTTTCGATCCTGACCCAGCAGACCCTGCAGGAAGACTTCCCCGTGCCAGTGCTCATCCACGACATCAGCGGCGCGGGTCTCAGATTCTCGGCGGACAGCGAATTCGAGCTTGGCCAGGGCGTGGAAGTGGTCATCGCGCTCAGCAACCAGCCCCAGACCCTGGCCGGAGCCATCGGGACCATCCTGAGGGCTGAAGAGAATCAGGGAGAGCGGGTCTGGGCCATGGAATTCAAGGACATGCGCGACTGCGAGCGCGAAAAGATCATTCAGTTCGTCGTGGCCAAGCAACGCGAACAACTCCTGGAGCGTCACCTCGCCCCCTCATCCTAACCCGGGACACAGGCATGCACAAAGAACAGCTGAGTCAGGAACTGCTGAACAGGATCACAACCAAGGCCGAAAGCACCATCCGGGAGGTCATCTCGGCGGCCTTGACGGAAGAGATCAGCCGCGCTCTGACCATGGCCCTGACCGAAGGCGAATTCTACCGCGCCATAAGCACGGATCTGCAAGCCGGGCTCAAATCCATCTACCAGGAGATCAACTCCGCAGCGACCGGCACCACAGATTTGCCGATGGTCGCCGACCCCGTGGCCGACGAGATGTTCTCCGAAGCATCGACCCAGCTCGGAGCCATCCTGCAGACCACCGAGCAAGCCACCGAGAGCATCATGGGACTGGTGGAGAAGCATCTGGACATGAACGACCGCACCATGCAGCTTCTGGCATCTCTTGAAAACGGGACCGCCAAACCGGAAATCGAGGAACTGCGCAAGGGAAGCGAAGTCCTGGGTGCGGACCTGATGGAGATCATGACCACCCTGAGCTTTCAGGATCTGACCGGACAGCGCATCAAGCGCATTGTCGCAGCTCTGCGACAGATCGAGAAAGTAGTTTTCGAACTCTACATGGCCACCGGCCTGTCTTTGAAAGCCATGGAACAAAACCCGGAGCAGTCCGTCGAGGAAATCCGCCAGACGTCCAAGGCCAGGGCCACGAAACTCAAGGGCCCCCAGGACGCCAGCTCGCAGACGGATGTGGACGACCTTTTGAGCCAGCTCGGTTTGTAGTTTTTTCACCCAAAACAACGCAAGCCGGTTACGGAACTCTCCGCGACCGGCTCTTTTCATGGAGACACAACATGCCTCAGCTTGCCGACATCACCCTCTTCTCCCTGACCCGGACCATGAGCGTCCTCGACCAGCTTTTTCAGGAGGAGCCGGACCTCTACGAGGATTTCGTGCGCGAGATTTGCGCCGAGTTCACCCTGGCCAAGGAATACATGCTCGCCATCCAGGAGATGGCAAACCGCGAGGCGGACCGGGAAACCATCGCCCAGGCCGACCTGACCCTGCGCCACATGCTGGCCCTGTGGGTCCTCAGCAACGATCTGACCGTGCCCGTGACCGGACTCGAACAGATGCAGTAGCCTGGCAGGCCGCCCCAAAACGGCGATCTGCTGCGTCAGTAAAAAAGCCAGACCGCTTGTGTATGCACAAATACACTGCGCGTCCGGCTTTTTCCGTTTCCTTGCTTCTCACCGTTTTTGAATGGCCTGCAAATTTTGTTTTTTCCAACAGTCAGCTAGTCTTTTTTGTCTTTGCTCCCGGCCAGGGGGTGGGCGGCGTCATAGACGCGCATGACCTGGGCGAGATCGAGGTGGGTGTAGCGCTGGGTGGTCGAGATGCGGGAATGGCCGAGGAGTTCCTGCACGCTGCGCAGGTCGGCTCCGGCCTGGAGCATATGTGAAGCGAAGCTGTGGCGCAGGGTGTGAGGGCTGATCGAACACGGGGCCCCGCTGCGCACGGCCATCTCCTTGACGATGCGGTCACCCGCCCCGCCTGCCCAGAAAAATGGCCTGCTCCCGGGGCGCCGGACCAAAAGCCCCGCGCTGCTCGAGATAACGTCCCAGCCGCTCTGCCGCCGGACCGGTCAGCGGAACGAGGCGCTCCTTCCTGCCCTTGCCCAGCACCCGCACCAGCTTCTGATCCAGATCCAGATGGGCGAAATCGAGCCCGAGGGCCTCGCTGACGCGCAGCCCCGAGCCGTAGAGAACCTCAAGCAAGGCAAGGTCGCGCAGACCTTCGGGATCGAGGGTGACTTCAGTCTCGAGCAGATGAATGGCCTGGTCGACATTGAGGACCTTGGGGTGGATCTTGGGCAGCTTTGGGTTGGAAAGGGCCGCGCAGGGATCTTCCTGGACCAGCTTGCGCTGACGAAGGAAGCGGTAAAAGGCCCGCAGGGCCGAGAGCTTGCGGCAGACGCTTGACTTGGCCAGGCCGCGCCGGTGCAGATCTGCCAGATAGGCGGTGATGTCCGCCTTGGTCACCTCGGCGGGAACGTCGAACCCCTTGCTCCTGCGCCCCATAAAGAGGTGCGCGCCCTCGAGATCGGTCCCGTAGGCGGCCACGGTGGCCGGGGAGTAGCCACGCTGGGCGTCCAGATAGAGCAGGAAAAGCGCGACAGGATCAGGCGCCGGCCCGTTTGTCCATGACATAGCAACTCTTGGGGTTCTTTTTGGCTTCCTTCTTCAGGTTCATGGCGATCTGGGAAGCCTCGCCAAAATGCTTGAGCTTGCCGCCGCGGTTCAGGACCACGGCGATGGAGATGGCCATAAGCGGAAAAACCTGTTCCTTGCCCTTGCGATCCAGGGAATGGATGGCCCCGCGCGTGCGGTCCTCCTGATCGTAGAAATGGGGCACGATGGAGTCGAAATTGTCGATGACCTGCTGGCAGGCGCTCTCGGCCTTTTCCGGCGGCACTATGAAGACGAAATCATCCCCGCCCACATGTCCGACGAACGTGCTCGCCCCCATGAAGCCGCGGATGGAATTGACAATGACCCGCGCGGTCATGAGCAGCACCTCGTCCCCGCGCGAAAAGCCGTACTTGTCGTTGAAGGACTTGAAATGATCCAGGTCGATGTAGGCCAGGGCGAAGTCCTCCTGCCTGTCTATGAGATCCTGAATTCTGTGGATGATGGACGTGTTGCCGGGCAGCTTGGTCAGCGGGCTGGCGTCGAGTTCACGGGTGGAGCGGTGATAGGCCAGGATCAGGCGCCCCTTGGCGATGGACGGCGAAAAAGGCTTGACCAGAAAATCATCGATCTCCAGCGTGCTGAAATCCTGAAGTTCGGCCAGATCCTCGCTGGCCAGGCAAAGGACCACGGGCAGCTGGCGATAGACGTTCTCGCCCTTGATCAGCCGGACCAGCTCCACCCCGGCAATGTCCGGCAACTGTTCGTCCACGACCAGAAGATCCGGGGGCTCGCTGAAAAGAAACTCCAGCGCCGACGTGCCCCGGGCAAAGCAGGTCCACTTGACCTCATCTTCGGGCCACAGGGCGCGCAGGCTGCCTTCAAGCTTGGCGTCGGAGGTGACCAGGAAAAAATGCTTGCCGTCCTTCATGATGCGGGGCCCCTATGCCAGATCCACGAATTCGCGCTCAAGGCCATCCATGATCTTGAAAAGCATCTCCGGAGTGATCTCGAGAACCTCGAGCACTCCTTCGTCGAGGGCGCTGACCTGGTTGTCGCCCCCATTGCCCACGCCAAAAAGCCGCGCCATGAAATTCCCCACATGCACCACCTGCGCGATCTTCGGATAGAGCGTGGCCGACATGGGCCGGTGATGATAGGAGAGCCCTTCCTTCAGATTCGCGGGCAGGTTCCAGTAATTGCACAGCCACAGGTTGATGCGGTCGTGGGCAAAACCCAGCACCTCGCTTTCGGCCTGGCGATAGGAGATGTCCTTCTCGAGGACGAGCGCGTCTATGGCCGCCCGGCTTTCCGGGAGCTGCACGGCGGCCACGACCTTGCCGATGTCGTGCAGCAGCCCGGCCACCGCGTATTCTTCCGGATCCTTGCAGCCGATGGCGCGGGCGATGGCGGAACTGGCCAGGGCGCAGCCGAGGCTGTGCTCCCAGAGGCCTTTCATGTTCTCGTTCATGACATCAAAGACCGAGGTCGAGATGATGATGCCCTTGATGACATTGAAACCAAGCAGAACCAGGGCGTGCTGAATGGAGCCGATCCGCCCCGGAAAGCCATAGATGGGCGAATTCACCATTTTCAGGACCTTGGCCGAGAGGACCTGGTCCTTGGAGATGGCCTTGCTTATCTGGTCCGTGGACGAATTGGGATTCTCGACCAGGATCGCGACTTCCTGCAGGACTCCGGGCAGGGTCGGCAGGTCCTTGACCGCCAGAATCGCACCCTTTTGGCTGGTACGCAGATCTTCTTCCATTATTGTCCCTCTTCCCTTGCAGCCTGGGCCGCGGCGGCCAGGGCGCACTGACGTGCATAATAGTCGGAAACGATCTGCTTGACCTGCTGCATGTACTTGTCGTCGGAAAAATTCCGGAAAAGATGGTCAAGCCTCTCGCGCTTTTTGGCGAGCACTTCTTCGTTGCACCCGCCGCCCATTTCAAGCGTCTCGCCCTCGACCACGAGTTGCTCCACACCCATGTTGTCCAGCTTGCTGATGAGCCCCGCCGTCAGAACCGTACCTGCGGCGATGAGCACCATCCCGTTTTCCCGGGTCACGGGCTTGGCCAAAACCATTTCAGGTCTGGCCAGCTGCAGGGGTATTTTTTGCATATTCTTCTCCAGATGATCTTTGAATCACGTTGCAAGGGCATAGTACATGCCCGGAAGCTGCTTCACAATCCCTTGAAGTTCCATGAAAAGGAGCGTGGAGCTGACCTTGCTCGCCGCCCAGCCCGTCCGCCGGATCAGGGTGTCGACATGCAGGGGTTCGCCACCTTCAAGCAGACGGTGCACGATACACTGCTCGGGATCTTCCGGCTCTCGCAGACGAGGCTCGGGGGCGGGCGCCTCCGGCGCGCAAAGCGCCCCCAGCCGAGGCTGCAATTCCCGCAGGATGTCTTCTCCGCTCTGTACGAGACAGGCTCCCTGACGAATGAGCTGATGACAGCCCTGATAAGTTTTCAGGTTGGCGGGCCCGGGCAGGGCGAAAACGTCGCGATTCTGGGCCAGGGCCAGCTCGGCGGTGATCAGGCTGCCGCTGCCAAGCGCGCCTTCGACAACCAGTACACCCAGAGAAAGGCCGCTGACAATGCGATTGCGATGCGGAAAATTCATGCCTTCAGGCCTGGTCCCCGGCGCGAACTCGCTGACGATGAGCCCATGGGCGGCGACCTGTTTCCACAGATCGGCGTTGGAGGCCGGATAAACGAGGTCAAGGCCCGTGCCCAATACGGCGATGGTCCCGCCCACCCCGCGCAGCGCACCCTGATGCGCGGCACGATCGATACCCTGTGCAAAGCCCGAAACCACGCAAATCCCGGCCGCGCTCAAGGACGCCGCCATGCTCTCCGCCATGCCCAGGCCATAGCGGGAGGCGTCCCTGGATCCAACCACGGCCACGCAAGGACGGGTCAGCAGTGCCAGATCTCCGAGATAATAAAGAAAAAGAGGCGGATCGGGGATCTCGCGAAGCAGCTCGGGATACGCACGATGGCCAAAGAAAACAGTGGAAAAGCCTAAGCTCTCCGCCCTGCGCCGCTCGGCCTCGGCCTTCTCGCGCCAGCCGCCCCGTGCAAATTCGGCCTGCACACGAGCCGAAACCAGGCCTCGCGCCGTCCAGGATGCAAAATCAGAAGCTGCGGCCAGGGCGTCTCCGTAATGCGCGAGCAGGCGCTTCCAGGTACGTGGCCCAAGACCGGTGGTGTGGCGCAAGGCCAGGCTGGCGCAAAATTCATCCACGGGCCAGCGCCACCGCTTTGGGCTCGTTGCACCCCTGCATCCTGCTGCGCGCCTGACGGCCTAGGCGGGACGCCGGGGAGTCGGGATAGCGTGCTTCGAGTTGCTGCAGATAAACCCCGGCTTGCCCTGGCTGCCCCTGACGCAGTGCCGAATAGGCCAGCTTGAGAAGCGCGTCCGCGCTTTTGGCATGGCGGGGGTGGTCCTGCACGACCCGCGTGAAAAATTCCATGGCACGGTCGTAACGGGCCTGGGCGTACCAAGCCTCCCCGGTCCAGTAGAGGGCGTTCGGCAGAAGCTTGTGGCGGGGGTAGTCCTGCATGAACGCGGCAAACAGTTCCCGCGCCCGCTCGTGATGTCCATCCTGATAATTCTTGAGAGCCCGGGCGTAGTCATCACCGGGCGATCCGTCCGCCCCGACCTTCTTTTTCTGGTCACCCGCCGTTGCGGCGGACACCTGCGCCGGGACGAAGGCCCCAGGACTTGAAGCGTCAGAACCGGCGACATTCGGCCTCGAATCGGCCGCCCCGGATTGAAGATTGTCCGCTCTCGATGCCGATGCTTCGTGCGCGGCCATGGAGACATGAATAGCCCCTGGCCTCGATGCGTTGGACGAATCCGCTTCATTGCCGATGGATGCGTTGACGGCAATGGCTGCAGCAGCGGAACAGACTTGATGAATGGCGGAAAATCGAGCGACGGTTGCATTCGGCGGAACGGCAGCCGCCCGGGACAGGGTCACGTTCGATCTGGCCATGCGCAAGTTGCGCGTCACCGGTCTGCGCAGAACGAAGGGCGCGAAAGGCCGGCCGATGGATGCAAGCCCGCCCTGCATGGATTTGAGACCGGACACGATCCCGGCCGGCATATCCCTCAGACGCGGGTCCGGCCATTCAGGGACAAGATGCATGAACGCAGGACCGCTTGCCCAGCAAAGCAGAATGCCGACAAGCATTCCGGTCGCAAAGGCCAGCGTCGATCTCATGGATTAGTCACCGTTGTCTCCCTCATTAGGACTTTGGCATAGGAGAGAACCCGCCAATTTTCAAGGGTGGCGCTGCCTTGCCTCTTGCGCTCTTTTGGGGCAGAAAGCCCCCATTCAGCCAGTCCGTTCAGCCCGTAGTCGTACCCATTCCGGCGCTTGAGACCAGGGCTCTCGGGGCCATCCCCTTTTAGCTGCCGTCTTGCGCCCGGGTCCGAGGGAATGACCGGGCTCCTGAAAAAATTACACTGCGCACGAGGTCCCCATGGCGCTCATACTCCCCCAGTGGGCTTTTGCCCTGCTGCCCCTGCCCCTGCTCCTGGCCGCCCTTTTCTGGGGCGCCCCGGCCATCGCGCTGGTCAGCGAATTCATCGGGCTCATTTCCGGCAAACCGTTTCCCGCCCGCGCGGCCAGGCAAATGTCCAGACTGGCCCTTGGCGGGCATGTTCTCTTCTGGCTTGTGATCGCGGCCTGTGCGGCGCTGCTGTCCTCTCACCCGTTCTGGCAGTCCGAGTTCGTGGCAGGCAACCGACTGCTGCTGATCGCCGCGCTGGCCCTGCCTTTCTTCGGAAGCATGGCCCTGGCCGGCTACGATCTGGGATGGAAGGTCGCCAAGGAACGCAAGGCCGTGCATTTCCTGCTTGGATGCTTGGCCAATATTCCCATCAAATATGGTTACTGGGCACTGGCGGGCTTGAGCCTGCTTTCCTTCCGGGGCGTCAGTCTCGAATCTCCGGCCTTTCTGCCGCCATTGGGGTCGGCGCTGTGGCCGCTATTGGCGCTCTGGCTGCCGCTGTCCCTGTGTCTGGCGGCTGTCATCGGACAGTGCTACCTGCTGCTGCGCCGGAACGCCGATGACTGGGGGCGGGACTATTATCGCTTTGCCGCGCCCTTTCTGGCCAAATGGCACCTGATCTGCGGCCTTGTTGTCCTCGCGGTGCTAATCTGGCTCTATGCGAGCCTCAAGGGTGTCTTCAACCTCCACCTGCCCCAGATCTTCTATGCCGCTCTGGCCGGCGTGGCCTGCCTTGGGCTGGCCATGCTCCTCTCGCTTCTCGTCACGGTCAGCGAAAACCCCATGCGTCTCAAGGTCTCCATGGTCGTGGCCGCCGTTCTCTCACTCTCGCATGCCAGCCTGATGCTGGTCGCCATCCTTGAAACCCTGAACCGCTATGTTCCGGGATGGTCCGTTCCCACCTTCATGCCGGAACTGCTGCGCCTGCTCAGATAAACCGCATTTTCCCACACTGGCCCGGTCGCGCGACCGGGTCGGTCAGTGGTCATGCCGGGCCGGCATCCGCCGCCCGGGAACAGACCCGGTTCTTGCCGGTGCGCTTGGCTTCGTAAAGAGCCTCGTCGCTGCGCCTCAAAAGCCCGTCCAGGCTCTCGTCCGCCGAATATTCCGCCAGGCCGATGCTGACCGTGAGCCGCAAGCTCAGGCCCTCATGCTCGAGGACCGTTTCGGCCAGCCCCTTGCGCGCGCGCTCCGCGGCCGCGATTCCAGCTTCGAGCCCCGCTTCGGGAAAAAGGACGCAGAACTCCTCGCCCCCAAGACGCCCGACCACGTCCACGGCCCTGCGCAAACCGTTGATGGTGCGGGCCACATGCCGCAAAGCAACATCCCCGACTCCGTGACCATGGGTGTCATTGACTTTCTTGAAATCGTCAATGTCGATCATGGCCACGCACAGGCTCTTTCCAAAACGCCTGGAGCGGATCATCTCCGCGCGAACGCACTCCAGAAAATGCCTGCGGTTGGGCAGACCGGTCAATTCGTCCGTATTGGCCAGCCGTTCCAGCCGCAATTCGGCCAGCCGGCGTTCGGTCACGTCGGCCATGGCTCCATGCAGACGAAATATGCTGCCGTCCTGCTGCAGGTCGAAACCGCAGATCAGGCTGACGTGTCTTTCTTCGCCCTGCACGGTGCGGATGCGCAGCTCGGTTGTAAATTCATCTCCCGTTGCCTGGGCCACCTCAAAATTTTCGCGAAAATCTGGTTCATCCTCGGGATGGATATGATGCATGAACAGATTGAAATCCGGGTCGATCTCATTCGGGACGTACCCGAGAATACGGCAAAACTCGTCGGACCAGCTTTTTTTTCCGTGCAGGTAATCCTTTTCGAAGCTGCCGACCTTGGCCAGTCGCTGCGCCTCGGCCAGGCGACGAGCGCTGTTTGCGATCTCATCCTGCATCTGCTTGGCCTCGGTGATGTCCGTGGCCGTGACCACGGCGCCCGAGATGCTGTCGTCACGTTCGCGATAGGGATAATACTTCACCGCGTAACAGCGTCTACCCGCCCGGTTCATATCGAACCAGCCCTCGTACTCCACGGTCTCCCCGGCAAAACAACGCACGAGCTTCGGCCCTACATGCCTGTCGAAAACGTCCTGCCCCACTATTTTTGCGACCTCGCGCCCCTCGATTTCATCGCGCCTTTTCCCGTGCACCCGAAGGTAGCTGTCGTTGACCAGCCGATAGACAAAATCAAGGTCAATGATGCTGACCAGGGAGGAGGAGGATGCGATGGCACGCTCGTAACGGATCAGCGCGGCTTCGGCCAGCTTTCGGGCCGTGATCTGGACATGGGAGACCACGGCCCCGTCAATGATGCCATGGCTGACAAGAGGTGTGGCCGTCATCAGAAACCAGCGCTTTTCCGTGGGCGCATGGCATGGATATTCAAGGCTGAACTCCGGAATCTCGCCGGCGAGCACGGCCCTGATTCCGGCTGCGGCCTGCGGGGCCTCAACGAAGGCGGCGTCCTTGGAGGATTCACAGACTTCCATGTAATTCTCGCCTTGCAGGCGACACTCGTCCGGCGTGCTATTTTCAACCGCGAAGCGTTGCCAGCTGCGATTTGTGTCAACGATGCAGCCTTCGCGGTCAAGCACAGCCACGTGTTCGCTCAGGCTGTCAAAAATCTCACGCAGAATTTCAAAACGGCGAGTCTGGTCAAAACAGACGTCAGCGTCAGCGGGCAAAATTTCCGTGCTCATGGCGGCTCCATTTGGTCATGACGAATGAACCGGGCGCTTGATTTCACTTCGCGTCTATCCCGGCAGGAAGCGGGAAATCAAAAGACTTCCATGACTGGCAACAACAGAATTGGTACTTCAAAAAACACGCGTCGTGAAGCGCGTCGAATGCGGTCACAACGGCTCGCGGCCTTTCACGATTGCGGCAGGTTCAACTGGTGGGCGTGATTTTTCCAGAGATTCCACAGGGTGCCCTTGGACCACTGGCCCTGACCGGACAGGGTCGGCAAGCTCTCGGCCTGGAAGACTTCGCAAATCCGGGAAAAAGAGAGGTCCTGCCCGCGAAGTTCGCGAATGCGCTCCAGGGCAGCGCGTTTGCGGGCGGAGAGAGGACGGGGGGCGGAGGGAATCGAGAGGCCTTGCGCATCGCCTGGGACCAGGGCGGAGGTCAGTTCGGCAATCATGCCGGTCAGCCGGGCAAGCTGCTCCTGTTGCCCTGCAACCATGGCCCTGAGCTCGGCAAGTTCGTCGCGCACGGCATTAAGCGAAGCCCGGTCACGTTCGGCATGCCTGGCCAGGGCCTCGTCCCGGATGTCGCGCGCCCGCTTTCTGGCGTCTTCGGCAGTGCGGCTCATCGCGTCAGCCGGGGGGGCAACCCGCCCCGCAGCCAATGCGCATCCTCACGGCCGAAATCCGCTGCAGGCAAGACCAAAAAGATCACCATGCTCGGCATAGGGCTCCCTCTGGCCCGCTCGCGTGAGCGGGCACGTCGATACTGTTGAGCCGCCTCAGGGCTGCGGGGTCCAGTGCTGTCCGGCCTGGGCAACCCGGATGAGGCTCTCCCGGCCAAGGCGTTGCTTCAGGAATTCCTTGAGCAGAACCTTGACCAGTTCCTGTTGGTTCATGTTCTGCAAATACTGGCCCGAGGCCAGCAACTTCTTGAATGACGAGGTCAAGGTCCCGGAATCCTCGATGGCGGCCAGATAGGGCGCCACCATCTGGCGAAGCGTCTCGACGCTGTCGGATTTGAGTTCCCGGTACATGACGGCCAGCTCCTGCGCGGCGGGCAGGCGGGAAGATTCGAGCACGCCCTTGAAATCCGCCGTGAAGCGCTTGATGCCGTTGATGATGTGGCTCTGCTTGACCATGTTCATCTTGGCCCAGCCGGCGTTCAGCCACTTGAACGATCCGACGTGGATGGTTCCGGTGGAAGTATCGGACACGAACACAATGATGGAATGGGCATTGTACATGTAGGAATCGACCCAGCCAAGGCCGGTCTTGTTCAGGCCTTTCTCGTCCGAATACAGATAGTTCCAGTCGGAGTCCTCGCCGACCACGCACCCCTTGCGGCCGATCTCCGAAGGTTCGGTCTGGCATCCAACGGAAACCAGCACGGGCCCTGTGGGACCTTGAAACACCGCCACGGCGCGGTCCTGATTGTAGGAATAGTATCCGCCCGTGTTGGCGTCGGGGGTGATGATCTCGCGCTCGGTGCCGCGAACCAGAAGCGTCTCTCCCCGCTCGAGTGCCTTGGGGAGCAGCCTCAGTGCATCCTTGGTAGCCGTGTCCAGCCACTCCTGATCGCGCACGGAAGAAGGCATGGTCACGTAAACCGGGATGTCCGGGTTGTAGACATAGTCCACCACGCGGGAAAGATTCCCTTGCAGGGTAAAGGAGTAAAATGCCCCGGAAGCCTTGTCCCGATCCTGCATGGACATGCTGCTCTCCGCCGCGCTGGAGGCGACAAAGGAAATGATCCCGCTCAGTTGACCGGGCTCTATGTCCGTGTTCGACTTGGGGATGGTCAACAAATATTCAAGGCCCGGATACAGGGAATCCGGGATGGATTTCAGATCTGCGGCCTGGGTCGGAACGGCTGTCCCAAAGACAAGCAAAGCAAGCAGACACATATAACGCTTAATCATGTATTTCTTCCGGTTGTATGTTCGCCGCAACAGCGGCCAAGTCATGGCAAGCACTCCATAATGCCGGAACACCCGCCTGTGAAGCCCTTTGTCACACACCCGGCATCAATTCAAGATCGGGAAATGCGTCACAATGGGCGGCCCGTACGCACCCGGCACGGTAGACGCGTCCCCCGGCCATGAGCTAAGAGGCACGGATATCTCATGAACAATGACCACATCACGACAACATCGCCCACGCTTTCCGTGGACTCAAGACCGGATCTGCTGGCTCTGGCCTTGCGCGGAGTTCTTGACCTGCGCACGACTCCGGGGGTCATGGACCTCCTGGCGCACATCCCCAAGCCCTTGCCCGGGCTCATCCGCGTCGACCTGGGCGGAATCACGCGCATGGATGACTGCGGCGCGCTGGTGATCCTGCAGCTGCGGCGCATGGCTGAAAAAAATGGCTGTGAGCTAGAGATGCTTGGCACCCCCGAGCATGTGCAGGAGCTCCTGGATTTTCTGCGTCTGGACGATCCCCCGCGCTCGGGCGGCGCCAAAAGGGTCAAGCCGGGAATCATGACCCGTTTCGGCATCAAGACCCTCGAAGTCACGAGTCAGACCATGACCCACGTGTCTTTCGTGGGCGAAGTCACCGTGACGCTCCTGTCCCTGCTGCGCCATCCGGGCAGGCTGCGCCTTGGAGACGTGATCCTCTACATGCAGCAGGTCGGCGTGGACGCGCTGCCCATTGTCGGGCTGATCAGCTTTCTTTTGGGGCTCATCATGGCCTTCATGTCTGCGGTGCAGCTGCAGCAGTTCGGGGCCAACATCTATGTGGCCTCCCTGGTGGCGTTGGCCATGGTCCGCGAGCTTGGCCCCATCATGACGGCCATCCTCGTAGCCGGGCGCTCGGGCTCGGCTTTCGCCGCCGAAATCGGGACCATGAAGGTGTCCGAAGAGGTTGACGCGCTGGTCACCATGGGCTTCAAGCCGGCCATGTTCCTGGTGGCGCCCAAGATCATCGCCTCGCTCCTGGTGGTGCCGCTGCTGGCCATGTATTCCAACATCTTCGCCATCGCCGGAGGCCTGCTCATCGGCGTGACCACTCTGGATCTTACCGTCAACGCCTACATGGCCCAGACCATGAACACCCTGACAATTTTCGATATCAACTGGGGCATATTCAAGAGCGCCATCTTCGCCGCCCTCATCGCCACGGTGGGCTGCTTCAAGGGCTACCAGGTGCGCGGCGGAGCGGCCAGCGTGGGCAAGGCCACGACCTCGGCCGTGGTCACGGGCATCTTTCTGGTCATTCTGGTTGATTCGGTCCTGGCCGTGATCCTGAGGTACTGGCGGCCATGACCCAAAAAGAAATCATCTCCGTGCGCGGCCTGACCATGGGATTCGGGGACCTGGTCATCATGAAAAACCTGGACTTTGATATCCATCCAGCTGAAATTTTTGTTATCCTGGGCGGGAGCGGATGCGGCAAGTCCACCCTGCTCAAGCATATGGTCGGGCTCTACAAGCCCATGGCCGGAAAAATTACCATCGCCGGAATGCTCCTTGAGCCGGACAACGAGGACAGCTTCAAGAAGATTCTGGCCCGCATCGGCGTCATGTATCAGGGCGGCGCCCTTTTTTCTTCCATGACCCTTGGCGAAAACGTTGCGCTGCCTATCACGGAATATACGGATCTCAAGGAAGACGCGGTGGAGGAGCTGGTCCGTCTCAAGCTGCGGCAGGTCGGCCTTGAGGGCTTCGAACACCACCTGCCCGAGGAGCTTTCCGGAGGCATGAAAAAACGCGCGGCCATCGCGCGGGCGCTGGCGCTCAATCCTGAAATTCTATTCCTGGACGAACCCTCGGCAGGCCTGGATCCCATCAGCTCGGCCGAACTCGACGCCCTCATCCTGCGCCTGAACCGAACCCTGGGCACGACCTTTGTCGTCGTCACCCACGAGCTTTCCTCCATTTTCACCATTGCGAAAAGGGTCGTCATGCTCGACAAGGAAAGCAAATCCATCATCGCCGATGGCGATCCGCACGAACTCAAGGATGCAAGCGAGCATCCCTTCGTGCGCCAATTCTTCAACAGACAGCCGGAAATGGAGAAATAATGGCTTCCGCTCGTGTCAATTTTTCCGTGGGCCTGTTCATGACCGCCGGCCTGGCCCTGGCCACGCTGGCCGTCATCTGGCTTGGCATGACCTCGTTTCTGCGCAAGGGCGAACTCTTCGTGACCTATTTCGACGAATCCGTGCAGGGGCTCGGCGTGGACTCCCCTGTCAAGTACCGGGGCGTGCCGGTGGGCCGCGTCCAGGCCATCCGCATCGCCCCCGACTATCACCTCATCGAGGTCGTCATCCTCATCGACGACGAACACGCGAATGACGAAAACCGTTTCGAGGACAGCGTCGCGGCCATCTCCAACGTCGGCATCACCGGGGCCATGTTCGTCGAGATAGACAAGCGCGGGCCCGAGGCAGGAGGCCTCTCGCCGAAACTCACCTTCACCCCGGAGTATCCGGTCATCGCTTCCAGGCCCTCGGATATCAAGAAACTGTTCCGGGAAATCGATGAAATCGCCATGAAGATACAGTCCATCGACTTCAAGGGCATCTCGGAAAAGGCCTCGGCCGCCTTTACCACGGTCAGCACGGTCATGAACGAGGCGCAACTCGGCGCCATCTCCGCCGACATCCGCACCCTTCTGGCCAGCATCAACGCGGCAGCAAATCCGAAACGCATGGAATCCATGGCAAAAAACATGGAGCAAACCATCCTCGCGTCGCGCACTCTGATGACCAAGGCGACCGAGGAACTGGCCCGCATGGATACCATCCTCGTTCAATTCCAGTCCATTCTCGAAGCCAACCGACCGCATGTCGACACGGCCATGAACGCTCTAGCTTCGACGGCTCTCAAGGCCGATGTGGTCATGACCCAGAGCCACGCCACGGTGTTCCAGATGCAGGCCACCATCAAGGATCTGGAAGAACGGCTGGCCGGCACCGCCGAAAATCTGGAACAGACGTCAAACAACCTGAACACCCTTATCGGCAACGTCAAAGACCAGCCGGCGCAGCTCATTTTCGGTCAACCAAAGGCCCCCCGCAAGGTGGAGGAGTAGCAAGCTCATGCCCATCCGTTATTTTCTTCCATTCATCCTGATGTTCGCCCTGGCCGGTTGCGGGGCGACCCGGACGACGGCACCGGACGTGCGCTACTACACCCTGGAATACGAAAGCCCGGCACCCACCGGAACCCAAGCCAAGGCCGTCATCGTGCTCAACCGTTTCGGAGTGGCTCCGGAGTTCAACACCGGCAAGATCGTCTATCGCGACCTGTCCTTTGGACGGCAGGAATATGCATATCACCAGTGGCGTGCGACTCCGCAGGCCCTGGCGGCCGATTTTCTGCGTCGCGACATGCAGCAGAGCGGCCTCTTTCTGGCCGTGAGCAGGCCCGGCTCATCCCTGACCGCCACACACCAGCTTGAAGGAATGATCGAGGAGTGGATGGAAGTGGACGCCGAGGACCACTGGCTGGCCACTGCCAGCCTGACCGTCACCCTGCTCGACCTGCGCGCCCGTGCAATACCGGAGCAGGTTCTCTTCCAGCGCACCTACCGCGAGTCCGAACCAGCCACCAAAAAAAATCCCGGCTCAGTGGTCGAAGCCATGAGCCGGGCCATGCAAAGGCTGTCGGAAAGGATCATCGCCGACGTACACGAAAGCATCACCAAATCCGCACCCTGAACAAAACCGTCACGCATCACGCGTCACGCGTCACGCATTACGGATCACGCATCACGGCTTCCCATCCGTAGTAAGCCCATTGCTCGCCCGGATAATCTCCCAGGCCTCCTCCGCCGTGCTGACATACTGGAAGAGGTTCAGATCTTCAGGGTTGATGGTTCCTTCCTCGACCAGGGCCTCGAAGTTGATGACCTTGTGCCAGAACCTGCGACCGAAAAGCAGGACCGGAATGGGTTTGACCTTGCGGGTCTGGATCAGGGTCAGGGCCTCAAAAAGCTCGTCCATGGTCCCGAAACCGCCGGGAAAAGCCACCAGGGCCTTGGCCCGCATCAAGAGATGCATCTTGCGGATGGCAAAATAGTGGAACTGAAAACTCAGTTCGGGGGTGATGTAGGGGTTGGGCTCCTGCTCGAAGGGGAGCACGATGTTCATGCCGATGCTCTTGGCGCCCACATCGTGCGCGCCCCGGTTGGCGGCGCCCATGATCCCGAAACCGCCGCCAGTGATGACCACGTGCTTGCATGTGTCCATGTTCTCGGAAATGAGCCGCCCGAGCTTTCGCGCCTCCTCGTAATAGCGGCTGTTGGCCACGGCCGTGCGGGCCTTAACCAACTCGCTGCGCAAAAGGACGTCGTCGGGGTATTTCTTGAGCCCCTCGAGCACTTTTTCCAGACGCACGGCGGCCGTCTCCGCATCCATTGTCCGAGCGCTGCCGTAGATGACGATGGTGGATTCGATCTGCTGCTCCTGCAGGGTCAGCTCGGGCTTCAAGAGTTCCAGCTGCAGGCGCACGGGGCGAAGCTCCTCGCGCAGAAGAAAATCCTGATCCTGAAACGCCAGGCGGTAGGACGCGGACTGGCACTGGGGAGTGTCGACATGGCGCTTGGCGGCCTGAGCGTCTTCATTGGCCGAGGGGAAAACACCGAAACGGCGGGTTCGTTTGTTGGTCATGAAAATTCCTTATTGACGGGCCAGGGCCACGCACTTGAGTTCTACAACTCCGCCCAGCGGCAGACCCGAGACCTGCACGGCGGCGCGAGCAGGCCGGTGACCGGCCATGAATTCGTCGTAGATGCCGTTGAAAAGTTTGAAATTGGCCAGGTCGGTCACGAACACGTCCACGCTGACGATATCCGTTACGGCGCATCCGGCCTCGGCCAGGATGGCTCCCATGTTGGCCAGAGCCTGCTTCGCCTGGGCCTCAAAGTCCGCACCGGCGAACTGACCTGTGGCGGGGGCCAGCCCAAGCTGTCCACTGACATACAAAACCCCCCCGGCACGCACGGCCTGGGAATAGGGGCCCACGGCGGCCGGAGCCTTGTCCGTGGCGATGAAATCGAGTTTGCGCATATACCCTCCATAAAAAGAACGGCCCTCGCGGGCCGCTCCATCAAACCGCAATGTGGTTGAAAAATCCTAGTCCAGAACCTTTTCAAGCCAGTCCAAAGCCGCCGCGACCGTAGGAAATCCGATGGTGCTGGTCAAGAGAATGACGGCGTGCCTAATCTCCTCCGGCGTTGCTCCGGCCTGCAGGGCCCGGCGGCCATGGCTGCGGACCGCGCCTTCGGAGCGCAGGGCCGCGGAAGCGCCGAGCTGAACAAGGTGCATTTCCTTCTCGCTCAAAGGTCCGGCCTCCTGCGCTGCCTTGCCCAGGGCCTCGGCGGCGGAGATGAGTTCAGGATACATTTCCTGCAATTTCTGATAGTGTTTCGGCTTGCCCGTTTTCATGATTGTCCTCCTTCGCGTAAGAGTGTGCCGAGTCCTTTATTGACGCGGACATGTTTCAATCATAGGGGCAAATGGACCTGAAAAACAAGGAGTTTTCCCATGAAAGTCGCCATCCCCACAGTTGGTACCCGCGTAGACGAACATTTCGGTCACGCTCGGACCTTCACCATTTTCACTCTAAACGACTCCGGCCAGATCGTCGAAAGCGAGACATTTTATCCGCCTTCGGGCTGCGGATGCAAGTCCACCGTGGGCGTCAGCATGCAGGCCAAGGGCGTATCCACCCTGCTCGTCGGCAACATCGGCCAAGGGGCCATTAACAAGATGGCCGAGCACGGCATAAAGGTTGTACGCGGCTGCGAGGGCGAAATCCTCGACGTGCTCAAAAGCTGGACCAACGGCGACCTCATCGACAAGAATATTCTCTGCAATCACGAAGGCTGCACGCACTAGGAGAAGATCATGGAATGCCCCTGCCATTCGGGACGAAAATTTGAAGAGTGCTGCGGCCCGATCATAGCCGGCCAGGTTCCGGCCGCCAGCCCCGAGGCCTTGATGCGATCGCGCTATACAGCCTTTTGCCGGGACGAGATGGACTATCTCCAAGGCACCATGGTCGAGGAGCACCGCCCGGAATTCAACGCTCCAGATGTGCGACGCTGGAACAAAAGCATCACCTGGCTCGGCCTTGAGATCCTGGAAACGGCTACGGACGGGGATTCGGGCATGGTCCGCTTTCGGGCAAGCTTCCGGCACAAGGGCGGTACGCAGAGCATGACCGAGAACAGCCGATTCGTGCGCCGGGAAGGCCAATGGTACTACCTGGATGGAGAGCACGAGACCGAGACCGTCCGAAACGAGAACCCAAAGCCGGGACGCAACGAGCCCTGTCCCTGCGGGAGCGGCAAGAAATTCAAAAAGTGTTGCGGCTAGCAGGCTGCTTAAAAACGGCGATCTGTTTCGTCACTGCAGAAAATCCAGAACCTCACGTATGTTTAACTACGCTGCGGCCCTGAATTTTATTTGCTCCCAGCATCTCACCATTTTCAAGCAGCCTGGAAATTTGTAGTTTTCCAGTCGGTCAGGACTCAATGGGCGCAATTTTTTCCATCGTCCTCGTTTTCGCCGTCATGCTGGCGGGAATCCGCCTCAAGCTGGGGCTGGGCTTGTCCATCCTGGCGGGCAGCTTCCTGCTGGCGATTCTTTTTGGCCTTTCGCCCCTGACTTGGCTTGGCGCCATCCCGGACGCGCTCTTGACCGAAGAGACCTTTGTGCTCTGTGCCATCATCAGCGTCATCCTGGCTTTCAGCGCCCTGTACTCGGCTTCCGGCCAGTCGAAGCGGTTCATGCGCGCCATGCGCGCCCAGATTCGCTCCCGTTCCCTGCTCCTGGCTTTTTTTCCTGCGCTGATCGGCCTCTTGCCCATGCCCGGCGGAGCTATCTTCTCCGCACCCATGGTTGAAAAGGCTGCCTCGGAACTGGCCATCCCCCCCAGGGACCAGGCCCTCATCAACTACTGGTTCCGACACATCTGGGAACTGGCTTGGCCGCTGTATCCGGGCCTTATCCTGGCCTCCTCGCTGGCTGGCATTCCGGTGACCGGAATCATCGCGCTGCTGTGGCCCGGCCCGCTGGTGGCCATTGCCCTGGGCTGGATCCTGATCCTGCGCCCGGCCCTGAAAAATGCGCCTCGCCTGCCCTCCGTCGCAGTCGAGACCCGTGACGCACAGGATTGGTTCGGCGGACTCCCGCTCTTCACGGCCATCGCCGGATCCATCGGCGGCGAATGGCTCTGCGCCGTGTTCTGGCCAGGCAGACCCATGGAATACGGGGTCATCGCGGCCCTGATTCTTGCCTCCTTCGTGAGCCTGTTCATGGCCCAGTCCACCTGGCGAGCGGTGCTGCGAGAGGCGGGCAAGGACAACACCATGACTCTGCTGGGCGTGGTGGGCGCCATCTTCATCTTCAAGGAAATCCTGGACCAGGGCCACGTTGTCGAAGTGTTGGCTCAGACCCTCGGTGGAGGCGGCACGATCTACATCATGGCCATTGTCCTACCCTTTCTGGTAGGCTTTGTGGCCGGTCTGACCATCGCTTTTGTGGGTGCGACCTTCCCATTGCTCTTCGGACTCGCTCATTCCACAGGACAGCCCCATCTCATTCCGGTAATCCTGAGCCTGGGAATGTACGCCGGATACGCAGGCATAATGTCCTCGCCCATGCACATCTGCTTCCTGATGACCTGCAAATACTTCCATCAGGATCCGGGCAAGCTCCTGCCGCGCATCCTCATCCCCGGCCTGATGCTCATCCCGGCCGGAGCCCTGGTGACCTTTCTCATGACCTTCTGACAGCCCGGTGGCCGAACTGGGATGCCGCTGTAAAAGGCCTGAGCATCAGGCCCCGACACAGGAATCCGCACCCTCCAGAATCGGCCTCTCGTACCCATCTCCCGTGAAAATCAGATCTGCGCCCAGATACTTTTCGTAGTCCACCCCCCAGTCCCGCATCTGCAACAGGAGCGGGATGAGACTGAGCCCCATTTCCGTCAGGGAGTACTCGACGCGGGGCGGCACCTCGCGGTAGACCTCACGATGAACGAGCCCGTCTGCCTCCAGCTCCCGCAGTTGCCGGGTCAGCATGCGTTCGGTCACGTCGGGCATGCCACGTCTCACCCCCCCAAAACGGACCGCGCTCGCCAAAGAGAGGTGATAAAGAATGATAGGCTTCCATTTTCCGCCGATTACCGCCAAGGTAAGCTCAAAATAGCAGCGGTAGCGCTTGCCGGAGATTTCCTTGACCCTGCACGGCCGGACTTCGTTTTTGTCCATTACTATACTCCATGTGTGTACCGCACATTATTGACAGTACTTTTCATAATCGCAGACATGTGCTCTAGCTGGGCCTGCAACACGCAGTCAATCCCAACCAAGGAGAAAAATATGTACGCAATCGCAGTAAACGGCAGCCCGCGCAAGGGCGGCAACACGGAATTCCTCTTGAACAGGGCCCTGGAACCCCTCACCGCCGCCGGGTGGGAAACCGAACTGGTTCAGGTCGGCGGAAAGAACATCCGGGGCTGTCAGGCCTGTTACAAATGTTTTTCGCGCCAGGACGGGCAATGCGCCATGAAGAAAGACGTCTTCAACGAGGTCATGGAGAAGCTCCTGCGCGCCGACGCCCTGATCTTCGGCTCCCCCACCTACTTCACCGACGTCTCGGCCGAGATGAAGGCCCTGCTTGACCGTGCGGGCCTTGTCGCCCTGGCCAACGGCCGGGCCTTCAAGGGCAAGATCGGCGCGGCCGTTGTTGCCGTGCGCCGGGGCGGAGCCACGCACGTCTACGACACGATCAACCACATGTTCCTCATGAACCAGATGATCATCCCCGGCTCGGTGTACTGGAACATGGGCTACGGCCGCGACAAGGGCGAGGTCGAGACAGATGCCGAAGGACTTGGCAACATGAAGAATCTGGGGCAGACCATCGCCTGGCTGGGCATGGCGATCAAACCGCATCTGGGCAGCTTTCCGGTCCTGGAAACCATGAGCGAATAAGGGAGACAGCAATGATCGACTTTCACATCGACAAGGATAAATGCATCCAGTGCGGTGAATGCGCGGCCGACTGCCCGGCCGGCATCATCGCCATGGCGGATTTCCCCGAGATCACCGACGAAGGGCGCTGCTACCGCTGCCAGCACTGCTACACCGTCTGCCCGACAGGGGCCGTGTCCATTCTGGGACTGGTGGCCGATGACGCGGAGCCGATGAAAAACCTGCCTTCCGCGGAGCAGATGACCAGCCTCGTCACATGGCGGCGCTCCGTGCGGCGCTACAAGGACGAAAACGTCTCCCCGGCGCTGATCGACGAACTCATCGGCACCGCCAGCCATTCGCCGACCGGGGTCAACGCCCAGGGCGTCGTGTTCACCGTGATCCGGGACAAGGCCTTCATGGACCGGTTGCGCCGGGAAACCCTGGACCGCCTCGCCGCAATGGCCGATGCCGGCAAGCTGCCGGAAGGACTGATCTCGCAATACCTGGGCTGGGCTGTCCAGAAATGGAAAGCGGAAGGCCGGGACATCATCTTCCGGGGAGCCCCCCACATGCTGCTGACCAGCGCCGCTCCCGGCGTGGCCTGTCCGGTGCAGGACGTGCATATCGCGCTGACCACCTTCGAGCTCCTGGCCAGCGCCCGTGGGCTTGGCACCCTGTGGGACGGCATGTTCATGATGGCCCTGGCCGTCTGCCCGGAGCTGAAGGAAACGCTGCGCATCCCGCCGGACCACACCCTCGGCTATGCCCTGCTTTTCGGTCACCCGGCGGTGGAGTATCACCGCCCCGTGAAAAGAAAGCCATCCTCCGTCAACATGCTGGGCTAAACGCTCTCGCCGGGGCGCAAACGCGCGCCCCGGCACTTCAATCCTTATCAATACGGCGATTCGCATGGACACCACCGGCGTCACCCTGGCCATTCTCTCGGCCCTGTTCATGGGCACCATCGGCGTCTTCTCCAGAATCACCGGATTGCCCGCCGAAACCATCACCTTCTTCCGCCTCCTGCTCGGGGCGGGGTTCCTAGCCGTTTTCCTCCTGGGCACCCGTCAGGCCGGAACGCTCAGGCGCTGGCCGACCTGGCCCGTGATCGTCAACGGCGCGCTCCTGGCCGGGTTCATCATCTTCTACGTGCAGGCCATGAACCTGACCTCCATGGCCAACGCCATCATGCTCGTCTATCTGGCCCCGGTGGCCGCTTCGGTCTTCGCGCATTTTTTCATGAATGAACGGCTCGGCCTTACGGGTTGGTCGCTGATCAGCCTAGCCATGCTCGGCTTCGCGGCTATGATGAAGTTCCGGCTTAATTTCGCAGACGGCTCAAACCATGCGGCGGGACTTGGCCTGGCTGCGCTGGCCATGCTCTGTTACGCGGGCTTCATCCTCATGAACCGCCGCATCCCGCCCTCCGTCCCGGTCCTGAACCGCGCCTTTTACCAACTCCTGACCGGAGCCCTGGTCATGCTGCCCTTCTTTTTAAACACCCGCCCCGAGATCTCCGCCGTGAACACACTGTGGCTTCTGGGCACGGGGCTTGTGCCCGGCTTTCTGGCCATCTCCTTCGCCGTAGCCGCCTTGAGCCGGCTACCCGCCGCGACGTTTGGCACCCTGGCCTATTTTGAGCCCCTGGCCGTGGTCTGTTTCGGGTGGTGGCTCTTCGGCGAGACACTCTCACCCCTGCAACTGACGGGCTGCGCCGCAATCATGGCCAGCGGATGCGCCAAGGCCCTGATCGCGAGACGGGCACCTGTAGCCTGAGCACCCTTTCCTGCGACACGCGCAAGAGAGTCGCGCAAGGGCTACTGTGCATTCCATCCTGGGTTGCGGCATCGCCCCGCAGGGCACGCCAAATCTCCCCGCAATCCCCGCGCTCTTCAATGCAGCCGGACATTGCGACGTGTCGTTTCAAGGCAGCCCCGTGATGGCATCAGTGTTGCTTTGCCTTCGGCAAGCGAAAACGCGGTTGGCCCGGGCCGCCCAAAAAAATTGCGTTATGTTCCGGTAATCTTCACATAAACACAAAAGAGGTTTTTGCTCATGGGCGACGATCTGGACCGCATCATTAAGGCCATGCAGAACACTATAAACGAGGACACCAGGGCGGCCTGGGGCGAGGAAGCCTATCAGCGCTGGGTCAACCCTCCCAACATGGGAGCCATGCCCGACGCCGACGGCACGGCGGAGCTCAAGGGTTCCTGCGGCGACAGCATGGCCATCTCGCTCAAATTCGACGGGGACAGGGTCTGCGCGGCATCCTTTGAGACGGACGGCTGCGGCCCCAGCGTGGTCTGTGGATCCCTGGCGGCGGAGATGGCTGTGGGCAAAACCGCCGAAGAACTTTTCGACATCACCGACGCCATGGTCCTGGCCCGGGCCGGGCAGATCCCGGAGGACCACCATCACTGCGCCTTTCTGGCCGTCTCGACGCTGCACGAGGCACTCGGCAAATACATGCGCCTCGCCCTTGAGGAAAAATGACGGACAGTTTTCACACAACTGTTCCCGCACAGAAGCGGGAAGGAGGTCTGCGATGCCAGCTGGTAACGGAACGGGACCCATGGGTATGGGCTCCATGACAGGACGCGGTGCCGGATATTGTTCCGGTTCCGGGACGCCGGGCTATGCGACCGGCGGTGGATTCGGATTTTGCGGCGGCAGAGGCCGCGGAAGACGCTTTTTCGCGACAGCGCCGCAGGGTCGTTTCGCACGGCAGGGTGCCATTGATCCGGCCGCGGAACAACAGGCGCTCAAAAATCAGGTTGAAGCCCTGCAGTCGCAACTGAAAGCCATCCAGGAGCGTCTGGCGGAAATGAAATAGCCGGCCCTCCCGGCTTGCAAACGAGAATGGCCGCTCCCTTTCGGGGTAGCGGCCATTCTCGTTTGCGCATCGGTTTCAGGCGGACATCACCGTCGCATAGCCCACACTGCATGCACGGGATCGGAATGCTGGATCATGGGATAATAGCGGTCCCTTGCATCCATGGGCCGTGGCCAGCCGCGATCCGACAGGGTGGACACGTCCCCGAAGCTTCCGCCGAGGCGAAAATACTCCGTGACCAAGGATACGCGCTCATACTCATGCAGCTCGGTCCAGATGCGCACGGCCTGGTCCGGGAACCAGCGATGCGAAAAGACCATGACGCACACTCCGCCGGGCTCCAGCACCCGGGCGATCTCGGCGAAGACCTCAAGGGGCCGGGTCAGGTATTCCACTGACAGGCTGCAGATCACGGTGTCAAAAGCGCCATCGGCAAACGGCAGCACCGGATCGGCATTGAGATCATGCACCACGTGGGACGAGAGGGCAGGATTTTCATTCATCTCCTCCTCGTTCATGCCCAGACCCGTGGCCGTGACGCCATCCGGCAGATGCGACTGCCAGCCGGCCATGAGGTCCAGAATCCTTTTCCTGCCGGACAAAAGGCGATCGTAAACCTTGCCGATGTTTTCAAGCGCCTGGCTATCCACATGAGCGACCTTTCGAGGCGTGGCGTAGAAATCGGCTTCGCTCGTACCCAGCGGCTTTTCCAGAGGCGCGTCGAGACCGAAATCCGTTCCCCTGTCCGCTTTGCGCTTGAGCCCCGGTCCGTCGGTCAGGGCGCAAAGCCAGTCCTTGCACTGCCCGCCGAATTCCGCCTGCTTGGGCCAGACCGCAAGAGGTGTGATCTCGAGCCGCGCCTCCAGATCGGCCAGCGGATGATTCAGATCGACGGTCAGCGTGTCAGTGCCGGTATTGATGACACGAAAGGGCTGGACGTTCTGCGGGTAGATTCCGGGCAGGCCGCGCAGCACTCCCTGGGGATAGAAGCGGCCCTGCAGCGGCTCGATAACGGTCTCCCCAACGGGAGCCTTGAACGCCTTGCGCGGCACCGTCATGACTTTCCGCATGTCCCGCACCGGCACATGCACTCCGGGCTGAAGGTCGACAAAACGGGACTCCCCCTCCGTCATCCCCAGAATCTCCTTTTCAAGCCCGCCGGGAAATACATCCCGCCACAGGTTCACGTTCTGGGCAAAAAAACTGTCCTCATGGCGAATTCCATGCTCCTCCCAGTGCAGACGGAACTGGATATTGGCCAGGGTATCGGTGGAAATGGCGGTCATGACTGCCTCCGGTTGTATTCGCAAATAAATGATAAGGTTAATCAATAAGAAACCTGGCAGGGCAGTCAAGCGGTGTTGCCAATATGAACGCCAGGCGTTATTAGTCATTCATGATCGTATCATTTGCATGCAAGGAAACCGATAAACTCTTCCGTGAGCGAACCTCGCGAAAAATTCCCCCTGACATTCAGCGGGTTTCCCTTCGCAAGCTTCTGCAACTTCATGCGGCTGTTGAACTGAACTTTCTTCGCGTGCCTCCGGGCAACCGACTCGAAAGCCTGTCAGGAGACCGGTCTGGACAACACAGCATACGTATCAATGAACAATGGCGCATCTGTTTCATATGGCGGGACGGCAATGCGCATGATGTCGAAATCGTGGATTATCATTAATGGAGGAAAGCACCATGAAAAACCTGATCCCAGACCCCATCCATCCCGGGGAAATTCTGCTGGAGGATTTCATGAAACCTCTGGCCATCACCCAATATGCCCTGGCCAAGGCCATCAGCGTTCCTCCTCGCCGCATCAATGAAATAGTGCACGGAAAAAGAGCCATCAGCGCGGACACGGCTCTAAGGCTCGGTCGCTATTTTGGAGTTGATCCGCAGTCGTGGATGAACCTGCAATCACACTATGAACTTGAAGTCGCGGCGCAAAATCTTGGTGAAAAACTGGAACGCGAAGTCAACCCGCGAAGCGCCGCCTGAGCGCGGCATGCCTGCAAAAAATGAGGGCGCCCCGAATGGAGCGCCCTTTTTCACTTCTTTCTCAATGCCATCTACTCGATGATCTCGATGCAGTCGTCCGGACAGTAGGACACGACCTTGCGGGCCAGATCCTCTTCGCAGGGGTTTTGCAGGATCATGGCCACGTGGGCGTCTTCGTCGTAGGCGAAAATCTCCGGCGCCAGCTCAACGCAGGCCAGGCATCCGGAACAGCAGGGCTGGTTCAGGGCCACTTCGACCATGTTCATTTCAATCCTCCAAGATATTTTTCAAGACGGAGCATGCCCTCTTCGATGTTCTCGATGGAATTGGCGTAGGAAAAACGGATGTAACCCTCGCCGCCGGGTCCGAAATCCACGCCCGGAGCCACACCCACACCAGCCTTTTCCAGCAGGTCGAAAGTGAACTGCATGGAGTCGCCCGTGTATTTCTTCGCGTTGGCAAAGACGTAGAATGCGCCCGTGGGCTCGACCTTGATGCCGAATCCCAGCTCCCTGAGGCGATCGATCATGTACCGGCGGCGCTGGTCGTAGACGGCCTTCATGCGCTCTACGTCCGGCCCCGCCTGGGTCAGGGCGGCCACACCGGCCCACTGGGCAATGGAACTGGTGCACAGGAAAAAATTCTGCTGCATGGTCTGCAGCCGCTTCATGTAGCCCTTGGGGGCGATGACGTACCCGAGCCGCCAGCCGGTCATGGCGTAGAGCTTGGAAAAGCCGTTGAAGACAAAGCAGTTGTCCGTGAACTCAAGGGCCGTATGCTCCTGCCCCTCATAGACAAGCCCGTGGTAGATCTCGTCGGAAAAGAGCGGCACGCCGAGTTCGGCCAGGCCGCAGTACACCTCGGGGCTGACCAGGGTCCCGGTGGGGTTGGACGGGGAATTGACCAGAATGCCGCGCACGTCGTCGGCCATGCGGGCCTTGACCTGATCGACGCGGAACTGGAAGCCGTCCTCTTCGCGCACGGGCACGAAATCCGCCACCGCGCCGGTGAAGCGGATGAAATTGGGATAGCAGGCATAGCTCGGGTCCGAGAGCAGCACCCGGTCGCCGGGCTGGAGCAGGAGCGAAAACGCCAGCAGCATGGACGGCGAGGTGCCCGAAGTGACAAGCACCTGATCGGGATGAACCTCGACGCCGTATTTGGCGTGATAGTGCGCGCAGATGGCCTCGCGCAGTTCGATGATGCCCAGGGAATGGGTATATTGGCAGCGCCCGTCGCGGATGGCCTTGCAGGCGGCGTCCTTGACACACTCGGGCGTGTCGAAGTCGGGCTCGCCGATCTGCAGGTGCACGATGTCCCGGCCCTGCTTCTCCAGCGCGCAAGCCCGCTCCAGCACGTCCATGACCTTGAAGGAGCTCAGGTCCTGGCAGCATGGGTTGATGCGGCATTCGTTCATAATTTTCCCCCTCACGATTCGTGATACGGGCGGCTTATACTCCTTCGCGGGAAAGCTCAAATCCTTCCATGCGGACCAGGGAGGCAATCCCGCGGAAGTGACAATGATTTTTTCCACCGTGCCTTGGAAACGGCCACGATTATTCCCACTTTGCCGGTGTGTCCCGACCGCAAACTCCCACCCGACGGGTCTGCGCCCCGAAATTGCCACGCCATATCTCGTCTTGCGTCATGGGGACGATCATATTATGGGTTCGCGACCTTGCGACCGGGAGACGGTCGCGGGCAATTCGCACGCAAACCATTCCCACCATACAGACGCCAGCCGGCATAAGAATCCACTGCGCAGGAGCGTCGCTCCCTGCGCCTGACGGGACCACGCTTGCGGCCCTGCTGACGGGACGGGAATGAAGGAGATATCATGGGACTGAGCATAGGCATCGTGGGCCTGCCAAACGTAGGCAAATCCACCCTCTTCAACGCGCTGACCAAGGCCCAGAATGCCGAAAGCGCCAACTACCCCTTCTGCACCATCGAGCCCAACAAGGCCGTGGTCCCGGTGCCGGATTCGCGTCTGGCCAAACTGCTGGAGTTGGTGAACTCACAGAAGATAATCCAGGCCACGGTGGATTTCATCGACATCGCCGGGCTGGTCAAGGGCGCGAGCCAGGGTGAGGGGCTAGGCAACCAGTTCCTGGCCAACATCCGCGAATGCGACGCCATCCTGCACGTGGTGCGCTGCTTCGAGAACGACGACGTCATCCACGTGGACGGATCCGTGGACCCCATCCGCGACATCGAGGTCATCGACACGGAGCTGATCCTGGCCGACCTGCAGGCCGTGGAGCGCAAGGCCGAACGCCTGTCCAAACAAATCAGGGCCGACAAGCGCCTCGCTCCGCAGCTGGACCTTTTGCAGCGACTCACGGCCCACCTGAACACGGGCAAGCCCGCCTCGGAAATGGAGGAGCTCAGGAGCGACCTGGGCGCGGAACTGCGCAAGGACCTGCTGCTGATCACCTTCAAGCCGGTCATCTTCGGCATGAACGTGGATGAGGCCGCGCTGGCCGAGGACAACCACTTCGTTACCAAAGTCCGTGAACTGGCCGCGGCACGGGGCGCCTGCGCCGTAAAAATTTCGGCCCGCATCGAGGAAGAGCTGGTCGGGCTTACCCCCGAGGAAGCGCAGGAATTTCTGGCCTCCTACGGAGTCAGCGAATCGGGCCTGGATCTGGTCATCCGCACGGGCTATGAAATGCTTGGGCTGTGCTCCTACTTCACGGCCGGACCCAAGGAAGTGCGCGCCTGGACCATCCACCAGGGCTGCAAGGCTCCCCAGGGCGCTGGCGTGATCCACACGGACTTCGAGCGCGGCTTCATCCGGGCCGAGGTCATCGCCTATGACGACTACGTCAAGCACGGCAGCGAGGCCAAATGCCGCGCCGCCGGGGTACTGCGGGTCGAGGGCAAGGAGTACGTGCTCAAGGACGGCGACGTGGTGCACTTCCTCTTCAACGTCTAGAGAGTCCGGATGCTTGAGAACATCGACGTAATCCTCTGCAGGCCCAAGTTTCCGGAGAATATCGGCTCGGTGGCCCGGGCCTGCCTGAACATGGGCTGCGGCCAGATCGTGCTGGTGGACCCATTGAACTGGGATCTGGACAAGGCCCTGCCCCTGGCCACCCATCATGCAGGGCTCCTGCTGGAAAGCGTCCGCATCCACCAGACCCTGGCCGAGGCGCTGGCGCCCTATTCCTTTTCCTACGGCACAACGGCCAGAACAGGCGGCTGGCGCCAAGCCATCCAGACGCCGGAGGAGGCCGCCCCGCGCATCACCGAACAGCGCAATGCAGGGGGCAAGATCGCCATCGTCTTCGGCCCCGAGGACAAAGGCCTGACCAACGAGGAAACCGACCTCTGCAACCAGCTCCTGACCATCCCCACCACCGACAACCTGACCTCGCTGAACCTGAGTCAGGCGGTCATGGTCGTGCTCTACGAGTGCTTCAAGAAATCCATGACCAAACCCTTCAAGACGGCGGGGCAGCCCAAGGATCGCTACATAAACAACGAAGAGCGGGAAGTGCTCTTCAACCAGTTGCGCGAGACCCTGATCGAGATCGACTTCCTCAACAAGGACAACCCCGAATATTTCATGCTCCCCCTGAAACGCTTCTTCAACCGCATCAACCCGCGCCTGAACGAATACAACCTGCTCATGGGCCTGTGCCGCCAGATGAAACGGATCGTCGGCATCGCCAAGGGCAGGGGGGCGTAGGGGCGGCCCCCCGTGGCCGCCCTTCTTCTGTGCCCCAAAATCGCGCAGGTACTGGCCAAAAATTGGGCAGGCACAGGGGCCTGCCCCTACGGGGCATCACACCATCCAATCCGCATCGTCTACGCGCCACACGCCGTCAGGACCATACATGGCCGGTTCTTCACGCGCTGTCCCAGCACCATAATCCGGATGCAACCTGCCCATTTCCCATCGGACAGGATTGGTGACGATATATTCCCGGATGCGGTTCAATTCCGCTTCATCGCGGACGATGTGTTCCCAATAATTGCGTTGCCATAATCGACCGGGAAACGGTTGCCATCCATGGTGACGGACGCCACGAATATATTCATTTGTTGACATGGTTTTAAACCATTGCACCACACGACGTAGGGGCGAACCTGCGTGTTCGCCCAATTCTGACCGACATGCAGGAGGGCGGACACACAGGCCGCCCCTACGGGGTCATCATCCGGCCGCACAGAACCGGTGTTCATGACAATGCAATGTACATGATTGGGCATGCACACCCAGGCGTCACACCCAACATCGCCAAATTTTTGCGCCAATTCATTATACCAACGCGTCACCATGGTCCCCGCATCATTCAACCGCATTTCCCCATCCACCACATCGCCAAACAGACACGCCCGGTCCTGCACGCAAATGGTCAGGAAATACGTACCGGGTTGGGAATAATCATAATTTTGCAGCCTGATTGATCGACGACGATGGATCTTGGGATTGTACGGCATTTTTTCTCCTGTGTGAGAACATCGCGCAGCAGGGCAAACCCGCTCAAGGGCGGCCACGTGCATTTGGCAACATACAACCGTTGCCAACGTTCAAACACAGGATTTCTGATTACAGAATAGACGAAAAATTTACACGATTTCCGTAGGGGCGGACCTGCGTGTTCGCCCTTCTTCGGACCTGCGTGTCCGCCCTTCTTCGAGCCTGCGTGTTCGCCCTTCTTCGGACCTGCGTGTCCGCCCTTCTTCGGACCTGCGTGTCCGCCCTTCTTCGGACCTGCGTGTTCGGCCAGTCCTGGTAAACCCCTTGATTTCAGGTGTGTTGATGGATCAGGGCGGACACGCGGAAGAGGGCGGACACGTAGGTCCGCCCCTACGGGTCATTGTTTGGCCGTGCATGGTTGATCATGGTTTCATTCGGGCAAAAGATTTTTCGCCCCTACATGGCATTGCCCAGCCGCCGCACCCCCTCTTCGATCACCGCTTCCGTGTTGGAGGCGAAATTGAGCCGCATGCTCCCCTCGCCCTCGGCCGGGTCGAGGTAAAAATTCCCTCCCGGCGCGAAGATCACGCCTTGCGCGCAGGCCTTGGGCAGAAGGTCCGAGGCCATCATGTGTTCGGGCAGGCGCAACCAGATGAACAGCCCCCCTTTGGGCCGCGTCCAGCTTGCGCCGGAGGGCATGTGCCGCTCCAGGGCGGCCAGCATGGCGTCACGGCGCCTGCGGTAGAGAGTGCAGGAACGTTGCAGATGGGCGTGGTAGCGGCCCACGGAGACGTAGTCGCGCAGGGCGCGCTGAATCAGGTTGCAGGTAGCCAGGTCGTGACAGCGCTTGGAGCGCAGCAGGTGGGCGTAGACCGGGCCGTCGGCGACCACGAAGCCCACGCGCAGGCCGGGGATGAGCATCTTGGAGAAGGTGCTCATGTAGATGACGCGGCCGTCGGGGTCCAGGGACTTGAGGGTGGGCTGGGCCCTGCCCTCGTAGCGGATGTCGCCGACATAATCGTCTTCGAGGATGGGCACGTCGAAGCGCCCGGCCAGGCTGATGAGCTGCCTGCGGCGCTGCCCGTCCAGACACGCGCCCGTGGGGTTGTGAAAATTGGGGATGGTGTAGATGAGCCCGACCCTGTGTCGGGACAGGATCGCCTCCAACTCCTGCATATCCATGCCTTCCTCGCCTACGCCGACGGTCAGGATACGCAGGCCACGGGCACGGAAAACGTCCAGGGCCCCGGCGTAGGTCGGCCCCTCGACCACGACGGTCTCGCCGGGCGACAGGATGAGCCCGGTGACCAGGGACAGGGCCTGCTGCGAACCGGCCGTGATCAGGATGCTGTCAGCATCCGTCTGGATGCCCTGACTGGCCAGCACCTGGGCCAGGGTCGCGCGCAGGGGGCGGTACCCAGCGATCTCCCCGTACTCCACGGCGGCCACCCCGTCCCGGCGCATGACTTGGCTTAAGAGCTTGCGGAACTCGTCCATGGGAAACAGGCGCGGGTCGCACGCACCGCCGTCAAGGGCGATCCAGTCCGTTTTCCGGCTGACCTCCGGCAGATAGGCGCTCATGGCCTCGAAGCCGCCATAGCTGAGGCGCCCCTGCCATGCCGGCCAGCCGCCGGACAGGGGAGGATTCCTTCCCTCGCCCGGGGCATGGGGGAGCACGTAGAAACCGCTGCCCTGCCGGGCAGTGATGAGACCCTCGGCCATGAGTTCGGCGTAGGCGCTCTCCACCGTGCCGCGACTGACCCCCAGATTCGCGGCCAGGGTCCGCACCGCCTGCAGCCGGGTGCCAGGCCGCAGGTTGTCGGACAGGATGCTGCTCCGGAGATGACGGCTGATCTGGGCGTAAACGGGTTCACGGGATTCAAAATCAAGAGCCAGGCGCATACCCTTCCTCCTGCTGAATTGGACTAGTTCATTTTGTTCAAAATTGACCCTTACAAAGGGGTCAATTTCCAACTAGACCAGCTTCACATCCAGCACAAGAAGGAGCTTTCCATGGCCATGTCCCGTTCCGCCCAAGGCTACAGCGCCGCCCTCGCCGGGGCCGTGTTTCTGTCCACGACATCCATCTTCATCCGCCACCTGGTCGTAAATTTCGACATGCCGCCGCTCGTCCTGGCCTGCTGGCGCAACATCATCGTGGTCGCGACCCTTGTGCCCCTCATGCTCCTTTTCGACCGCAGGCTGCTGCGCGTCGACAAGACCCACATCCCCTTCCTGGCCATTTTCGGACTCATGCTGGCCGGTTTCAACGGCTTCTGGGCCATATCGGTAGCGCATAACGGAGCGGCCGTGGCCACAGTCATGGTTTACTGTTCCGTGGCCTACACCGCCATTCTGGGCTGGAAATTCATGGGCGAGAGCCTGGGCGCGCTCAAATTTACGGCCATTGCCCTGTGCCTGTGCGGGTGCGCTCTCATTTCCGGGGCGCTGAATGCCTCGGCCTGGCAGAGCAATCTTCTTGGCGTGGTTGCGGGTCTGCTGACGGGCCTGTGCTATACGGCCTACAGCCTCATGGGCCGGGTGACCTCGAAGCGGGGCATTTCCCCTTGGACCACCCTGCTCTACATCTTCGCCTTCGCCGGGACATTCCTCTTCCTGGCCAATCTTACGGGAGGATGGCTTCCCGGCTCGGCCACGACTCCAAAAGACATGTTCTGGCTCGGCGCCAGCGTGGAAGGATGGACCGTGATGATTCTGCTGGGGGCCATCCCCACGGTGGGCGGATACGGGTTCTACAACGTCAGCCTTTCCCTGCTCGATGCCAGCGTGGCCAACATCATCGTCTCGTTGGAACCTCTCTTCACCGCCATTTTCGCCTTCCTCCTGCTGGGCGAAACCCTGACCCCGGTTCAGCTCTTGGGCAGCGCCCTGCTGCTCTCGGGCATGGCGGCCATCAAGCTCGGCGACCTGCGCCGCCCCCTGCCCGTGCCGCAGGAAGCATGAAGCCCCGGGATTGGCGGGGCTTCATGCGGGTTCAAACTTCATGACCCAAGAACGCACAACCAGCGATCTGGCTTTTTTTCGCTGACGCAGCAGATCGCCGTTTTGGGGCGTCCTGCTAGCGTTCCTCGGCTTCCTTGCGCACCCTGCGGATCAGGTCGGCCATGTTTTTCACATCCGTGACCTTCCAGTATCCTTCGGGCTGGAGCTTAAGGGCCATCTGCACCGGATAGTCCCGCTCGCTGCCGAAATCATGCAGCGTAGCCTGGGCCGTTGCCGTGTCGCCCTTGGCCGGATTGACGCGCAGGCCTCGCAGCTCCTTGCGGGCCGTGGAGGCGTCGGCAAAGAGAATCGCCAAGAGGCCGCCGTCGGGCAAGGTCGCCTGCTTCGAGGGTCTGCCGGAAAAATCCCCGGAGGCCACCCCCCTGATCACGAATTTTCTGGTCTCTTCCACGAGCATCATCTTCATGGACACGGCCGCCGCCGAGTCGGCCTCCCGCGACAGGCCGCCCGAAAGCATCTCCATGAGCGGGTCCCCCTCGCCGCCCGGAGGATTGGCCGCGTAGTCGGCCACGAAGCGGTCCACCCCGCGCGTTATGATGCCGCGAAGATCGACATATTTTTCAAGCAGCACGTGATCGTTGCGATCAATGGCGCGCTGGATGTTGGCCAGGCTCGTGCCCAACGGCTCCGCCGCCAAGGCACTGCCGGCCCAAAAGACAAGAATCATTATAATGTAGCATCTGCAACGGATCATGGATTTTCTCTCCTTGTGTTGTGTGGCATCTATGCCAGGCACAACCCGGCCGTCCACAACCAGATCCGTCGAAAACCCGGAAATTTTCCATTTGGATCCGCGCCCGCGTCAGCTGATCATCCCGTTGCTCCGAACTTCCCTGCGAAGACATGCCATGCAAAAAGCCCCCACACGAAAACCCACGGCGCGGAGGCTTTGATCAACATTCTAAAGACAAGGCGCTTAATTCGCACCGCGGCTCCAAAAATCCGAAGTCCGGTCATCCCGGGGATTCTTGCGGCATCAGGCTTTCTTGACCTCCAGGGCATCTTCGAAAAATGCGGTCAGCACAAAATTCCTGCCTCCTACGTTCACCGTCTCGGTCTGGTTTGGAAAAAGCTCGAACGTCGGCTCGAAACTGCTGCCGATGAAGATTGCCTTGGCTTCGCCATTGCTCTCCCAGCGCACCTCATTGCCGTCATCCAAAACAAGCAGTTCACCATCATGCACCCTGACGGGCAGATCTTTTTCCGAATACTGCATTGAACACCTCCGTAACTGATTGAATGGTCGAACACTATTTTGGTTCAACATATCAGAGCGGAAGACAGGGTCAAGGGTGCATCCGCATTTTCGCGAATTTGAAAGCCCGGGAGGGTTCCTTGACTGTTCCCATGATCACGCCTACTGCCTCCTAGGCCCTGAAGGCAGGGTTACACAGCATTTGGAGAGTTTATGAGCGCACTGGCAAGAGAAATACGACAGAATGTGGAAAAACGCCGCACGTTCGGCATCATCAGCCACCCCGACGCGGGCAAGACGACCCTGACCGAGAAGCTGCTCCTGTTTGGCGGAGCCATCACCCTGGCCGGCACGGTCAAGTCTCGCAAGGCCTCCCGCCACGCGACCTCGGACTGGATGAAGATGGAGCAGGAACGCGGCATCTCCGTGACCACCTCGGTCATGAAGTTCGAATACAGCGGATACGACATAAATCTGCTCGACACCCCCGGGCACGAAGATTTTTCAGAAGACACATACCGAGTCCTGACCGCCGTGGACTCCGCCCTCCTGGTCATCGACAGCGCCAAAGGCGTCGAGGCCCAGACCAAGAAGCTGATGGACGTCTGCCGCATGCGCAACACGCCCATCATGACCTTCATCAACAAGCTCGACCGTGACGGCCTTGACCCCCTGGACCTCCTGGCCGACATCGAGGGCCACCTGGGCATCGAATGCGCCCCCTTGAGCTGGCCCATCGGCATGGGCAAGGGATTCAAGGGCACCTATTCCATCCACAAGAAGCAGATTCATCTCTTTTCCGCGACCCACGGGGGGCGCATCCAGCAGGGCGTGGTCATCGACGACGTGAACGATCCAAAGCTCGATGAACTGCTCGGCCTGCAGGCGCAGGACCTGCGCCGGGACCTGGAACTGCTCGAAGGTGCGGGCAACCCCTTTTCCGTCGAGCGCTATCTGGAAGGCACCCAGACTCCGGTCTTCTTCGGCAGCGCCATCAACAATTTCGGCGTACAGGAAATGCTGGACACCTTCGTGGAGCTGGCTCCCTGCCCCCGCCCCAGAATGACGCTGACCCGCGAGGTCTCGCCTTTCGAGGAGGAATTCTCGGGCGTTGTCTTCAAGATCCAGGCGAACATGGACAAGGCTCACCGCGACCGCATCGCCTTCATGCGCATCTGTTCGGGCAAGTACGAGAAGGGCATGAAGATCCGCCACCACCGCATCGGCAAGGACGTGCAGATCAGTAACGCCACCATCTTCATGGCCCAGGACCGCACCGGCGTTGAGGAAGCCTTCGCCGGGGACATCATCGGCCTGCACAACCACGGGACCATCAAGATCGGCGACACCTTCAGCCTGAAGGAAGAGCTCAAGTTCACGGGCATCCCGAGCTTTGCCCCCGAACATTTCCGCAAGGTCATCCTGAAAAGCCCGCTCAAGACCAAGCAGCTGCAGAAAGGCCTCCAGCAGCTGGCCGAAGAGGGCGCGGTGCAGGTGTTCCGCCCCACGCTCGGCAACGAATATATCCTTGGCGCGGTGGGCGTCCTGCAGTTTGACGTGATCATTTCACGCCTTAAAGATGAATATGCCGTGGACGCCATCTACACGCCGGTCAACCTGTCGGCGGCGAGGTGGGTGCAGGCGGACGACAAGGCGCTCCTCGAACGTTTCCAGAAAGAGCTCCACTCTTCCCTTGCCACGGACTCCGAAGGCAACTTGGCCCTGCTGGCAGACAGCACCTGGAGACTCGAATACATCATGGAGCAGTGGCCGGACATCACCTTTCACACCACAAGGGAAAAGAACTAAACCCAGCTGGCGACCAATGGTTTTATTATTTGCTTTCATTCTTCTGATTCTGCTTCCCGGCGAGGCCCTGGCCTGGGGGCCAGGGGTGCATATGGCCATCGGCAATCATGTGCTGACCCATCTGCACCTTCTCGCCCCGACAGTTGCCGCCGTGCTGACGGCCCATCCCGAGCAGTTCCTGTACGGATGCCTGTCGGCCGACATTTTCATCGGCAAGGGCAGCAAGTTCACCCCCACCCATTCCCACAACTGGGACACGGGCAAGGCCCTCCTGCGCCAGGCCGAAGACATCCAGACCCAAGCATATGCATACGGATACCTGTCCCATCTGGCCGCCGACGTCATCGCGCACAACTATCTGGTCCCGAACATACTCGGCTTCTCCGCCGGACGGGGCAAATTTGCCCACACCTATGTAGAGATGCTGGCCGACCTGCAGGTCGAATGGCCCAGCAAGCAGGCCTCGCGCATCTTCCGCATCCCCCATCCCGAGGCCGACAAGTCGCTGGTGCTGACCATGGGGCAGAAAAAGTTGCCATTTTCCATCAAAAAAAGAATCTTCCGCCAGAGTCTTCATCTGGTGGAAGAAAAATCCTACAAACGCTCCCTGCGCATGTTCCGGGGTCTTCTGCCCTTTGCCCGCAAGGAGGCGTTTATCGCCGATGCCATCGCTCACGCCCAGGATCTGGTCATGGATCTGCTCAAGAATCCGCAGCGCTCGCCGGTGCTGGAGTGCGACCCCATCGGCAGCATGAACCTGGATCAGGTGCGCAGATTCCAGCGCAAGCAGCGCTCCTATTACACCGCGCGCGGCGAAGGTATCATTTTCCCCATGGACACCCGTCTTGAACCCTGTCTGCAAGATTTCGGAGGCACCGATGAGTGATTTTCTCAATTTTCTGCGTGATCAGATCCGACAAGTGCGGGACATCGAAAACACCGCGCACGACCTGCTGCACAACGCCGGCGACGATGCCGGATATCGCGGGGCCATGCAGCGAAAGGCGGAACTGCTGGCCGGCCTGGCCTCGAACGCGGCCCCTTTTCTGGATTCGCTGAGCCTTGAAAGACGCCCCATGATCGAACACAGGCTGGACATGTTTTCCCAAAGCGCCAAGCGCAGCCTGGACATCGGCAGCGTCTTCTACATGTCCGCGCTGCTCTACCCCGACGACCACAAACCAGGAGAGCCAAATACCCTTGAAACCTGGCTTGCGGAACTCGAGCGGTCCAAATAAACCAGCAACCTTAAATCCACAGGAAAAATCATGACACTTGCAGCTGGAACCAAAGTACTGGTTCATTACACGGGCACGCTCGACGACGGCACCCAGTTCGACTCCTCCCGGGAGCGCGATCCCCTGGAGATCATCCTTGGACAGGACATGGTCATCCCCGGCTTTGAAAAAGCCATCGTCGATCTTGAGCCCGGCCAGAGCATCACCGTGACCATCCCGGAAGAAGAGGCCTACGGCCCGCACAACGAAGAGATGGTCATCCGCGTCCCCAAGACGTCCTTCCCTCCGGAGATCGTGCCCGCCGTCGGCGAGCAACTGGTGCTGCGTTCCCCCGACGGCAACGAGCTGCCGGCGCTTATCGTCGATGTCGATGACGACGAAGCCACCCTGGACGCCAACCACCCCCTGGCCGGATTCGCCCTGACCTTTGAGATTGAACTGGTCAGCGTAGGCTGAACGCAGGCATTCCAGGCAAAAGGCATGGATTCCCGCCTGCGCGGGGATGACGTAGGGACAGCACGGCGGACAACTCATCCAAACGATACTTCAACGCCATTGTCATTCCCGTGAAGACGGGAATCCATGCCTTTTGCCAGCATTCTTCCGCACCCCCGGTTCACAACCCGTCAAACCTCAAAAAAAAGGGATTCCGAGCTTCCCCCGAAATCCCTCGCCCCGGCCGGACATCCCGGCCTCAGCCCGCCGAAGACCGCGTCACTTCCTGCACTTCCTCAAGATTCCGCAATTTTTCGATGATGGCGTATAGCTGGGTCGTGGTCTTGACCTCGATGACGAAATCAAGCTCCGACATCCCGTCCACGGCGGATGTGAACTTTCCGGAATCGATATTGATCCCCTCCTTGGCCAGAAGCCCGCTGACCAGGCCCAAAACACCGCGCTGGTTCTTGCAGACGACCTTGATCTTGGCCGGCAGCGGCTTGGTCTCCTCCTGACCGCCCCAGCTCACGTCAAGCAGGCGTTCGGGCTCCATGTTGGCCACATTCGGACAGTCCTGGGTGTGAACCGTCACCCCGAGGCCCCGGCTGATGTAGCCCACAATGGGATCTCCGGGCAACGGATTGCAGCACTGCGCATAGCGGATGAGTACCCCGTCCACGCCCTGGATGCTGATGGAATCGGGATCCTGGGGCTTGGTCTGGGGCGTGGCCGGACCTGCGGACTTGCGCTCTTCGGTTTTCTGCTCCTCTTTGGGCAGAAGCTTCCTGAGCACCTGCCGGGCGGTGATGCGGCCATGACCCACGGCGGAAAACAGGTCGTCAAGCTGACGGAAGGAGAACTCCTTGACCACGGGATCGAAATCGCCGCTCTTGATGGCCTTGCCCACGTTGATGCCCATGCGGCGGCCTTCCTTTTCCAGGAGTTCCTTGGCCAGCGACAGGCTGCGCGCCCTCTCCTCGGTGCCGATCCAGTGCTTGATGCGCGATCTGGCCTTGCCGGATTTGACGAATTGCAGCCAGTCCCGGCTGGGACTGCGGGAAGCGTCGGTGATGATCTCCACCGTATCGCCGTTCTTGAGCGGAGTGTTGAGCGGAACGATGCGTCCGTTGACTTTGGCTCCGGCGCAATGATTGCCGACCTCGGTGTGGATCAGATAGGCGAAATCCACAGGGGTCCCGCCTTCGGGCAATTCCTTGACCTGGCCGCGCGGCGTGAAGACATAGACCTCATCCTGGAACAGGTCGAGGCTGAGCGTCGACATGAAGTCCCGGGAATCCTTCAGGTCCCCCTGCCAATCAAGTATCTGGCGCAACCAGCTGAAACGGTCGGCGTCCTGGGCCTTCTTGCTGCCCCGCTCCTTGTAGGACCAGTGCGCGGCCACGCCGTTCTCGGCCAGCTGGTGCATCTCCTCGGTGCGAATCTGGATCTCGATGCGCTCTCCCTCGGGGCCTATGACCGTGGAGTGCAAGCTCTGGTACATGTTGGCCTTGGGCATGGAGATATAGTCCTTGAACTTCCCCGGCACCGGCTTCCACAGGGAATGCACCAGCCCCAGCACCGTGTAGCATTCCCGCAGATTGTTCACGACGACCCGAAAAGCGATCATGTCGAAAATCTGGTCAAGGGTCAGCCCGCGCTGCTTCATCTTGTGATAGATGGAATAGATATGCTTGATGCGGCCCTTGACCCGCCCATTGATCTCGTTTTCAAGCAGGATATCCTGGATCATGGTGCTGACCTTGTCGATATAGGCCTGACCCTGGTCCTGGTAACGATTGATGCCTTCGGAAATCTGGGCATACACGTCGGGCTTCATGTACTGCAGGCCATAGTTCTCAAGCTGCACCTTGATGCGGTAGAGGCCAAGCCGGTTGGCCAGCGGCGCATAGATGCCCAGAGTCTCCTGGGCAATGGCGCGCTGCTTGTACTCCTTCTGAAATTCCAGGGTGGAGATATTGTGCAGACGGTCGGCAAGCTTGACCAGAATGACCCGGATATCGTCGGCCATGGCCAGGATCATCTTCCGTATGTTTTCGGCCTGGGCCTGCTCCTTGGACTCGAAGTTCATCTTGCTGATCTTGGTCACGCCCTCGACGATGGCGCCGACCTCGGGACCGAAAAGCTCGACGATCTGAGGGATGGAAGTGTCGGTATCCTCCACCGTATCGTGCAGCAAACCGGCCACGATGGTCGCCGCGTCCAGTCGCAAATCCACAAGGATGTTGCTCACTTCCAGAGGATGGGAGAGATAGGGCTCACCGGAGAGCCGGATCTGCCCGGCATGGGCGGCGGCGGAAAAGACATAGGCCTTCTGGATAAGGGCCACGTCCAGCGGGGAGAGATATGTGGACGCCTGGTCCAGAATGTCGGTAATGCGAATCATGTTTTTTCCTGTAGGCCCGGGGATATGGAACCAAATCCAGCTTGAAATTGGCCTTCAGACTTCAAAATGTCAACTTCTCTTTGACGCCCCCGCGGGTCAATTGCAAAAGGCAAAGGCCCCGAAGCCCGGGCTGGACTGTTGCGACCCCAACGGCAGGAGGCCGCAGACTGATCGCTAAAAATACGCCACGCACCTTGGGCGCCAACTTGGGTAGACATACACATGGATAATCGTTTTAAATTATGTCATACGACTTCATCCATAGATGAGGCCAATTCCGACTTCCCGAATCCGAATTTCCACGGGAACTGAGCAAGTTAGCGCTTCCCGGCTCATTTTCAAAAAGATCTTTCCCAAATTGTTACAGCTCTTGATAAAGAATTGTGATTTGTTTAAATGGTTCAATTGTGCCGTGCCGTGCTTCGCATCCAACGCTCCGGAAGTGACGACAGGCCCTGACATATCACCGCCGAAAGCGGTTTTACGGAGATAAACCCAAAACATGTCCCATTCCGACGAAGCACGCATTCAACGCATCGTGCACAATTTCTTGTCTGACAATATTCCCGAGCACATCCGCGACGGGGCCCAATATCTCATTGCCGACGGTGGCATCCAGAAGATCGACATCCGCCGTGACGAGGACTCCTGGGACGTTGAAGGCCAGATCCAGGGCGACGATTTCCAGACCTATTCCTCGGAACTGGGCATCAACCTCGACCAGGGTTCCGTCCATTCCTACTGCAACTGCCAGGATTCCTTTTCCGGCATCTGCCGCCATGTGGCAGCCACGGCCCTGGGGCTTCTCTCCAAACTCGACGTCAAGCGCGAGGTGGAAGCTCAGCCCATAAAGTCCGAATGGAAACAAAGCTTCCGCTATTTCTTTTCCACCGCCCTTGAGCCGGAACCGGGCCATCATTACTTCATTTACCGTTTCTTCGCCGAGACCGGACGCCTGCAGGTCGAATTTTTTCGCGCCCGGCAGAACAAGTCGGGCCTGTCCACGGTCCAGAACCCCGTGACTCTTGAACAGATCATCCGCAATCCGGACTGGTGCGAGATCTCGCCGGAACTGCCCAAGGTTGCGGAACAGATCGGCCAGTATCTCGACTATTACGGACACAGGGTCGAGATTCCCTTCGGGCTCATGACCTGGTTCTTCTGGGCCATAAAGAACGAATACTACCTATTGTGGGAAGAATCAGAACAGCCCGTACGCATCGAGAGCACTCCCATGCGTCTTCAGCTACGGCCAAAGTTCACCGATGAGGGCCTGTCCTTTGACATCATGCTCGGCCGCGAGGGCAAAGTGCCCTTCTCCATCCTGAACCAGAACGTGTCCTTTTACGGACATCTGCCCCTGTGGGTCTGTCTCAAGCACAGCTTCTACCCGGTGCAGACGGGCCTGCGCCCGAGCCTGATCCAGGAACTCGTGATCTCCCCCCCGATCATCCCCCATGCGGACATCTCCGAATTTCTGGACCGCGTCTGGACCCAGATTCCGGCATCGGACCTGCACGGGCAGGAAGAATTCCTGGAGCGCATGCAGCCCATTTTCGTGCCCGCGAACTACAATCCCAAACTCTTCCTGAACGAGGAAGGCAGCCTGCTGACCCTCGAGATCCAGAATATCTACGAGACCGAGCACGGAGACATCTCCCTGCCGGGCCCGAATCAGGATTTGCAGACCGGCAGCTACCAGTTCGAGGGCAAATCCTTCCTCATCCGCCGCGATCAGGAAGAAGAGGAAGCGCTCCTGACCACCCTCATGGACATGAACTTCCAGCCCAGAAGCAGCGCCATCTGGTTCCTGGAACCCGAAGAGGCCATCACCTTCCTGCTCGACGCCTATCCCAAACTGGTGGAGGCCTACCGCGTCTACGGCGAAAAGGATCTGGCCCGCTACAAGGTCCGCCTGACCCCGCCCAACGTGGTGGCCACGGTGGAGACGCAGGAAGAGGACAAGTGGTTCAATCTTGAGATCAACGTCGAGTACGATGACATCTCCGTCCCCATAGACAAGATCTGGAAAGCCTGGACCCAGGGCAAGCGTTATGTGCAGCTCAAAGACGGCTCCTACACCAGTCTGCCCGAGTCGTGGCTTGAGAAGCTCGGCCACAAGCTCATCGCCCTCGGCCTTGATCCGGAAAAACCGCCCAAGAAGCGGTTCGAGAATTTCGAGGCGCCGGTTCTGGACAAGATCCTCGAGGACATCCCCGAGACTACCTCCGATGGTTTCTGGGACACCCTGCGCGACAAGATCAACGACTTCCAGGAGATCAAGCAGGTCGAGAAGCCCAAGGGCCTGGACGCGACCCTGCGACCGTACCAGCTGCAGGGCGTAAGCTACCTGAACTTCCTGCGCGAATACCACTTCGGCGGCATCCTGGCCGACGAGATGGGCCTGGGCAAGACCATCCAGACCCTGACCTTCCTGCAGTACATGAAGGAGCAGGGGCACAAGGGCCCGAACCTGATCATCGTGCCGACCTCTGTCCTGCCCAACTGGGAACGCGAAGCGCAGAAATTCGTGCCGGACATGAAACGCCTGGTCATCTATGGCGCGCGGCGAGAAAACCTGTTCAAGAAGATCGAGTCCTCGGAATTGATCATCACTACCTATGCGCTCCTGCGCCGGGATCTGGACGAACTTCTCAAATTCGAATTCAACGCGGTCATTCTGGACGAAGCCCAGAACATCAAGAACCCGAACACCATTACCGCCCGCAGCGTGCGCAAGATGCAGGCCCGCTTCCGCCTGTGCCTGTCGGGCACGCCCATCGAGAACACGCTCCTTGAGCTGTGGTCCCTGTTCGAGTTTCTCATGCCCGGCTTCCTGGGCTCCCAGGCATCCTTCCAGAAAGGGTTCGTCAAGCCCATCAAGGACGGCGACGACGACAGCCTCGGGTATCTGAAAGCCAGGGTCAAACCCTTCATCCTGCGCCGGACCAAGAACGAGGTGGCCAAGGATCTGCCTCCCAAGATCGAAAACATCTACTACTCCGCCCTGCTGGACGATCAGCGCGACCTTTACTCGGCCCTGGCCAAGAAACTCAAGGAGCAGGTCCTGCAGGACGTGGACGAGAAAGGTATCGGCCAGAGCCAGATCTCCATTCTCGATGCGCTCCTGAAGCTGCGTCAGATCTGCTGCCACCCAAGGCTGCTCAAGCTCGACATGCCCGGCTTCAACGCCAACCTGTCTTCCGGCAAGTTCGAGGCCTTCAAGGATCTGGTCACCTCCATCATTGACGACGGGCACAAGGTGCTGGTCTTCTCGCAGTTCGTGCAGATGCTGCATATCATCCGCAACTGGCTGCATATGGTGGAGATCCCCTTCTGTTACCTCGATGGTACATCGAAGGACCGTTTCGAACAGGTCGACAAATTCAACAACACGCCCGAGATCCCCATCTTCCTGATTTCCCTGAAAGCGGGCGGCACGGGCCTGAACCTGACCTCGGCCGACTACGTCATCCACTACGACCCGTGGTGGAATCCGGCGGTGGAAGATCAGGCCACCGACCGTACGCACCGCATCGGCCAGACCCGTCAGGTCTTCGCCTACAAGATGATCTGCGAGAACACGGTCGAAGAGAAGATTCTGAAACTCCAGGAATCCAAGAAAGGCATCGCCGACTCAATCATCCCCGGTCAGTCTGCCTGGAAGAGCCTGACCCGCTCGGATCTTGAAATGCTCTTCGAAATCTAGAAACCTTGGGGGGAAAGGCACGGGCCCTCCCCCCTTTTCATTCGGGCAAGGTTTCATGGCCCACCTTATTGCCGCCAACGCGGTTCTCATCCTGCACCTTTCCTTCATCTGTCTGATCATGCTCGGCGGCCTTGCCGTGCCCAGGTACCCGCGATTCGCCGTCGTCCATGTCCCTGCGGCGCTCTGGGGCGTTCTGGTCGAGGCCTTTGGCTGGTACTGTCCGCTGACGGATCTGGAGAACGCCCTGCTGCGCCGGGCTGGAGAGGAAGGGTATGCGGGAGGATTCGTGGAGCGGTACCTGCTCGCCGTGATCTACCCAGACGGGCTGACCCGAGAAGCCCAGATGATGCTGGCAGGGGCGGTCGTAGTGGTCAACGTCGCCGTGTATGGTTGGGTTCTGAAGAAAAGATCGGAGCGCAATCGGACGGAAAAATGAAAAAGTCAGGACAGGACGCGCTGCACACGCCTGAGTCTCGGCCACCAGTAGGCGTCGAAGGTTGAGAGCGTAACCCCCCGACTCGCCGACGCGTGCAGAAACGTTCTGTCCGCGACAACTACGCCGATGTGGTCCCCGCCCTTATCCAGAAAATACACCAGATCTCCGGGCCGCATCTCCCTGGCGTCGATACTTTGCCCCATCCGGCTCTGGTCGCGGGATGTGCGGGGCAACTCCACTTGAAACGCCTCCCTGAAAATGTTCTGCACCAGTCCCGAACAATCCACGCCCTGCCGATCCGTGCCACCGATGCGGTGCCGCACGCCTTTCCAGGTCTTGAACTGGGACAGCAGAATGTCGGAAACCGACGCGTCACGGAGAGCGGATGGAGAAGGGGGGATCAAGGGAGGCTGGATCACGGACTTGGGCGCGCAACCGACACCCAGAAAGAGCAGGCACAAAAAAAACAGAGTGGAAAAATTAACGGCCATCCGGCCTGACAGAGCACAAGGGTTTCGGGCAGTCATATATTGGCGCCCCCTGCATGCGCCAGGCACCCGGGGCAAAGTGCTGGCCAAGACATCGACGTCCGGCCCAGGCTCAGCCGCCGTTGGGACGAAGGTCCATTTCGTTGCAATCCAGGATGCGACGGACGCGCTTCAGACGCGGGGTCCAGTACCCGTCGAACTTGGACAGGATCACACCTTTCTTGCGCGAGGCGTGCAAAAACTCGTTTTCATTCACGGCCACGCCGACATGCTTGCGGCCGCGATCAATGAAGTAAAGCAGATCACCGGACTGGATCTCGTTGCGGGGCACAGGCTCGCCCAATTTGACCTGCTCTGCGGATGTGCGGGGCAAATCCATCTCAAAGGCGTCCTTGAAGACAGCCTGCACCAGCGCCGAGCAATCTATACCGCGATAGTCCGTGCCTCCAAGGCGATAGCGCACTCCTCGCCAGCCTTCATACTGGGCCAGAACAATGTCGGCAATGGAAGGAACCGGCTCGATTTCATCCGTCATCGCCAAGGAAGAGAAGTCGGCGGCATATTCAGGATCCGACATGGAGAAATAATCGTTGTCACGGGAAAAGAGGATCGAGTAATCGAATTCGCGGTGGCGTACAGACAGGGCTTCACCCCGGGCCCCTTCCGGATGTCCCGAAGAATCATGCAGGGCGGCTGCAAGGTCTGCGGTGGAGTCCACGTGTTTGGTCGAACATCCGGGCAAGGTGCAAAAAACAAAAAGGATGAGCGCAAATACAGGCAAAGCCGAAAACTCTCTACGGGGGCCTTGCCCACCTTGCGGAAAATCCATAGCGTCCCCTCCAGTGCTCATTTTCAGTGTGCTAGCTACACAAAAAATCACCCTAAGTCAAAACAGTTGCCGCAAGTTCTCAGCCGCTACATACCTTCGCCGTCCGGCGCAAGGACCTGTTATCGGGCCTGAACGAAGAACTCGCGCACCAAAAAAAAACAGGCGACCTCAGAGGAAAAGACCCATGAAATATTCACAGGCCAGGCAAGGGCGGACATTTGTCATCCGGCTGGAAGATGAAGACGTCGTGCACGAACAAATCGAACGACTGGCACTTGAAGAAAAGGTAAAGGCAGGATTTCTGATCATCTTGGGCGGGGCGGACCGTGCCAGTTCCCTGGTGGTCGGCCCCGAGAAAAGCCGGGGCGTCTCGCCGGTCACCCCCATGAATCACCTTTTGGATGATGCCTGCGAAGTGGCGGGCACCGGGACAATCTTCCCGGACGAAACGGGTCGGCCAGTGCTGCACATGCATATGGCCTGCGGCCGTGAAACCAGCACCGTGACCGGCTGCATCCGCGGCGGGGTCAAGGTCTGGCAGGTCATGGAGGCCGTGCTGGTCGAACTTGTCGACACGGACGCCGCAAGGGTGCTCGATGCCGCAACCGGATTCAAGCTCCTACAGCCTTGAACCTTCTCCAGAGGGAATCTGAACGCAATCCTTGCGAAAGGGCGCGGGCCTTCCGCACGCACGTTGAAGCGGCTCTTCGGATGACGCCGCTTTGCACAGGATGACCTGCCGCACCAGACGCGCGAGGCTGCCTAGGAATACTCGCGCGGGTTCTGTCCCAGCAGACAGAACACCTCGTAAGTGATCGTGCCCCACCATCCGGCAAGCTCATCGGCAGAGATGGCTGCGGGGCCATCGCCTCCAAGCATGAAAATCTCATCGCCCGTAGCCGCCTCCGGCACCTGGGTCAGGTCCACGGCGGTGAGCTGCATGCAGACCCGGCCAAGGACCGGAACGCGCCTGCCGTGAAGAAGCATCTGCGCCTTGCCCGACAGCCCGCGTGAATAATTGTCGGCATAGCCGATGGCCACGATACCCACGCGCATTTCGTCAGGAGCGGTAAAGGTGCGCCCGTAGCTCACGCTTTGACCGGCAGGGATGGTCCTGGTCTGCACCAGCCGGCTTGAGACCTGCATGGCGGGCTTAAGGCCCAGCCCCTTCTCCTCCCAGGGCGTGCCGTGAAAGGGGTTTCCGCCGTAAAGGGATATGCCCGGGCGCTGCAGGTCATGATGAAGTCCGGGATAGGCGAAGATGGCCCCGGAGTTGGCCAGACTGGCCCGCACATCCAGGCCCCGGGCATGCAGGGTCTCAAGGATGCGTTCAAACCGGCCGCCCTGCTCCCGTACATACTCGACCTGCTCCGGATCGTCGGCCGTGGCCAGATGAGAACAGGCCATGGTCGCCCGGACATGCTCCAGCCCGTCCAGAGTGTCGGCCACTCCCGGCGCCTCCTGCGCCGTAAAACCCAGCCGGGACATGCCCGTGTCGAATTTCAGGGCGACCCGGACCGTTGTCCCGGCGTGCCGCGCGGCCTCTTCCAGCAGCAGCAGCTGTTCGGTGCTGCCCACGAAAGCGACAACGTCGCGCTCGCACACGCACGCATAATCGGCCGCATCAAGAGGACCAAGCAGGGATATGACTTCGGCCTCGGGCGCTGCGTCCTTCAGAACGGAGGCCTCACCCACTGTTCCTGCCGCCATGGTCCGGGCCCCGGCCGCAAAAAGAGCCCCGGCCGCTTCGGGAAGCCCGTGCCCATAGGCGTCGGACTTGATGACAGGCGCAGGGTTCACGGCGCGGGTGCGGATCAGCCTGTAATTGTCCACCAGCGCCTGCAAACGAATGCGCGTGCGCACATGATTGTACCAGATGGTCATGAAATGCTCCTTGAGTGATGATCTTGTCAGACGCGCAGTCGCACGTGATAGCCGCGCCCGTCCCTGGCCACGAGCAGGAGCACCGTGTTGGCCATGCGATAGCGCTTGAAAGCCCGGGCATAGTCATCCGTGGACGCCAGCGCGTCTCCGGCCACCTTGAGCAGAAGGTCCCCGTTCTTGAGCCCCAGCTGCTGGGCAGGGCTTCCGGGGCGGACCCCGGACACGACCAGGTTGCGTCCCCTGGCCTGTACAGTCATGCCCCAGCGACGAACAGCCATGTCCAATGCCTTTTCATTCGTAAAGGGTTGCAGCCTTACGGACGCCCTGCGCTTTCCCGCCTGCCCGGCAAGATCGAGACGCAACTCCTGACCGAGTGTAAAATTTCTGAGTATGCGCTGGTAATGGTTCCGGTCCTCGACAGTCACCCCGTTGACGGAGGTGATCACATCCCCGGGCGTTATCCCGGCCTTTTGCGACAATGCCTCATGCACCTGGGTCACGAGCATCCCCCGCGCCTCCTCAAGGCCCAGATAACGGGCGATGCGCTCGTCCACATCCTGTCCCTCAAGTCCCAGCCACACCGCCTGCACACGGCCGAAACTGACCAGCTCATCCACGACCCGCTTGGCCTTGTTGATGGGAATGGCAAACCCGATTCCTTCGGCTTCGGCATAAATAGCTGTATTGATCCCGACCAGCTCGCCGGCCAGGTTCATGAGCGGACCGCCGCTGTTGCCGGGATTGATGGCCGCATCGGTCTGGATGAAGTCCGTGAAGGTACCCTGCTTGGTCTCGATGGTCCGCTCCATGGCGGAAACCACGCCCGTGGTCACGGTATTGCCGAACCCGAACGGGTTGCCGATGGCGATGACCGTCTCGCCGATCATCATGTCCGATGAATCGCCCATGGTGGCCTGCGGCAGGTCCCGGGCGTCCTTCAGGTGCAGGATGGCCAGGTCGAAGTCCGGATCGGAGCCGACCAGTTCGCCGTCGAACTGCCGCCCGTCCAAAAGGCGCACCCGGATGGTCGATGCCCCCTCGATGACATGCGCGTTGGTCAGCACCAGATTCTTGCCCGCGTCGATGATCACTCCCGACCCGAGGCTGCGTTGCTCGAACCTTCGAGTCAGGTCCTGCGAGCCGAAAAAATGGCGGAACAGGGTGTCGTCGAACATGGAGCCAAAAGGATTGAGCTCCTGTTCTACGATGCGTGCGGTGTGGATGTTGACCACCGCCGGAGCCACGCTTTGCACGGTGCGCACCACCGGCGTCATGCGGATGTCCCTGTCTGAGGCAAAAGAAAAATGGGCGCCCAGGAGCGCCCAGCAAAGGATCACGGCCAGCAACTTGAAAAGTTTCATGGCAAAATCTCCTTGAAAATCATATCGGAAAATGCGTGCGGCTGGTCATGAAAAGGCCGCTCCCAAATTTTGAGCCACGTGTCAGTCAAAATCATTCATCCAGGGAAATGGGGATGGTCCTGTTCACCGGACGCCGGGTGAGCTTGGGCACCCGTACCTGCAGAAGGCCCGACTTCATGCTGGCGGCCACGGACTGGTCGTCGATATCCTCCGGCAGCTCGAAACGGCGAGAGAAACAGCCATACGACCGTTCCATGACCTGAAAGGCAGCGCCCTCGACGTTCCGGGGCGGCTGGCGCTCTCCGAAGACGGCCAATTCATTGCCGTGAACCTCAAGCCGTACATCTTCGCGCTCAAGCCCCGGCAACTCGACCAGAACGAAAAACGCATCCTCGACCTCGATCACATCGGCCACGGGCCTGAATCTGGCCATCCTGCGCCCACTCTCGGCAAATGGAGACGAGCAGGCCGAATTCTCGACCAGACGCTGCATCTCCTCTTTCAAATCTTCCATCTCAAGCCAGGAATTCCAGGGAAAAAGCTTTGCCATAATTCACCAGGGTTCTCATCGTTTGAAGCTTTAAACCACCAAACCGCCCAAGGGAGCCCGCGCGCGGCGTTCAAATGAAGAACAATGCCCCCACCACAACCAAAATTGCAAGAATCACCACCGCGATCCAGATGTTGCTCTTTTCTTCGCCAACAAACATGGCGCTACCGATTTGCGAACTCCGGATATTTTCGTTCTGGGCCTGGGCAAGGCGGCGCATCTCCTCCGCCTCGGCTTCGGCCTGCAGATCTTGCCCACGCCCCAGCTTCCTCACTTCCTCCATGGCCAGAGCGTAGACAACGCCGCACTTGGGACATTCGAAGGGAGTCGCGAAGGCTTCGTCACCGTCCTGCCTTTCATACTGACATTTGGGACATTTCTCCAACCGCAATTTCATATTGGCGGGTATGACCACAGCCTCGTCCGCGTTTAGGGTCCTCAACGCCCCGTCGCCTTCGGCAGCGTCCGGAACGCCGGGGGTCTCGACACTCTTGGCAAGCTCGGGAGCTTCCTTTTTATCAGTGTTGTTTTCCATTTCGCTCATTCGGAACTCGTAACTTTCTGCAGTTGCAGGATATCTATATCCCCTTTGAATATCTTTGCGATCCCGTCCTGATAGAGGGTCCGCATGCCGTGCTTGATACCCATCAGAGCGACCTCTTCGGATGATTGCTTGCGGGCGATGGCCTTGCGGATTTCAGGAGTCGCCACGAGCAGTTCGTGAATTCCGGTTCGTCCCCTGTATCCGGTCTGACCGCAACGTCCGCAGCCTTTTGCCCTGTATATATTGACCTTGGAGCGCTCTATGCCAAGCTCGGGGAAAAACTCTTCGCCATACTGATTGAGCAGGTACTCCCACTCCTCATCGGAAGGCGCATATGACTCGCGGCATTGCGCGCACAGGGTCTTGACCAGACGCTGGGCCAGAATTCCATGCAACGCTTCTGAGAAGTTAAGAGATTCTATGCCCATGTCCAGAAGGCGGGTCACAGTTTCCGCAGCGGAGTTGGTGTGCAGGGTCGAAAAAACCATGTGACCCGTCAACGAAGCCTCCACACCGATCTGCGCGGTCTGGAAATCACGCATCTCGCCAACAAGGATCACGTCCGGATCCGCACGCAGAAAAGAGCGCATGATGCGAGGAAAATCAAGGCCGATGGCGCTCTCGACCTGGACCTGCTGGAGCCCTGGCTGCGTAATTTCAACCGGGTCTTCGACGGTCCATATCTTCTTGTCCGGAGTGTTGATGCGCGCCAGGATGGAGTGCAGGGTGGTCGTTTTTCCGGAGCCTGTCGGTCCGACGACCAGGAAAATGCCATGTGGCTTGGACATGAGGCGCTCGATCTGGATCTTGTTGGCATCGCTCAGGTTCAGCTTGTCGAAGGGCAGGGCCTTGCCGGAGGTGAGCATGCGCAGGACGGCGCTCTCGCCGTGCACGGTGGGGAGCGTTGCGACACGAAGCTCAAGCTCGCGGCCCTTGAAACGGACCCTGGCCTTGCCGTCCTGCGGCAGCCGTCGTTCGGAAATATTGAGGTTCGAGAGAATCTTGATGCGTGAAACCACGGGCTTGATGATGCTCTCGGGCACGGTCAGCACCCGCACGCAGGTGCCGTCGATGCGCATCCGCACCACCCCCGGACGTCCCGTCCGTGAAGGTTCGATGTGAATGTCCGAAGCTCCGGTCTTGTGCGCGTGCATGATGATCTTGTTCACGAATCGGACGGCGAGCTGGCGGCTCTCCTGGGAAATATCCTCCTCTTCGACCTGCGTGAGTTCAAGGCCCTCCTCGGATACTCCTTCCAGATCGGCCAAGGCTTCGGAGAGGTCGTCATCATCGTCATATTCGTCGAACTCATTCTCGTACTCTTCCTCGTGCATGGCTTCATAGGCATCCGCCATGCCTTTGGAACTGGCGCCGGACTTGAGCAACTGGCTGCGATCGCCAAGAAAGGCCAGAATCTCCTCGGGCAGCCCCACCCTGAATTCATATTCCTTCGCGGTCAGGATCCGTTTAATTTCCTCTATCTGTTCGGAATCGTGCGGATTGTGGATGAGGATCACGACTCGCTCGCCCCTGGCCTGAATGGGCACCCACAGATTGTTGAGCAGGTACTGGCGGTTTATGCCTTTGAGCATCTGCTCGGAGACGGGATTATCCTGGTAGCGCACAAAAGGCGTCTGATAATAGATTTCCAGAGATGCTCCGATGTCATCCGCGTTCACGCCATAATCCAGCTGCAGCAGGCGGGAGGTGGAAATTCCCTTTCTGGCCGAGCGCGAAATGGCGTCATCAAGCTGCTCGCGGACAAGAACGCCCTTCAAAACAAGATTCTCGTACGGGCCCTTGGGCAGACTGCGCTCCTCGAACATCTTCTGTCCCATGATGCTCACGATCAGGCGACAAAACGCCTCATCCTCGCGTGAGAAATCGCCTTCCTGCTTGTTCAGAAGCTGCAACACTCCCAACAGCTCATTCTCGTGCTGGATGGGCATTGAGATCACATTGCGCGTATCGAATCCAACCAACTGGTCGTATTGACGATCAAAACGCAGGCTCGGATGGATGGCCTCAAGTTCCCCGGATTCAATGCTCTTGAGGATAAAAGGCAACTGCGACTGGGCCGTATACCCGGCAAGACTCGACGTGTTGATGGGCAGCCTTACCTCGCGGGGCCTGCCGTCCTTCAAAACCAGCGCGAACAATTCCGCGTGCTGCGCATCGCACTTGTACAAACGTATCTGCTCGACCTGAAAAAGGGCCTTCAGATCGGGCAGACACTTGTTCCAAGCCATCTCAAAGGCCTGGGCCGCCTGAAAAATCTTCTTGATGTCGATCAGCTTGGACTTGAGCATACTACCTCGCCTTCGCGGCCTATCCGTGCGGTGTGAACAAGAAACGGGACCGGGAAATGGCCTCCGGTCCCGTGAAACGACAATTCATGAACAAGAGATCAATCCAGATACGGGGAGGAGAGGCCGCCATTGTTCTGATCCGACATCGCCCTTATCTTCATTATCAGCTCGTCGCGCTGCTGCTTGAATATATACCGTTCCGAATGGCAACGGATACGGGCAACCAGATCGGTCTTGTCCGGCAGCTTGATCATGTAGTCGTTGGCCCCAAGAGCGATGGCCTTCTTCTTGAGCTCAGGCTCCTCGCGGGCCGACAGCACGATGAGGGGCACGTCGCGAAAATCCTCGCTGCTCTTGAAGAACTTGACCATGGTCAGCCCGTTCACCCCCGGCATGACCAGATCGAGCATTATCACGGTGGGCTGGACTCCGATGGCGGTTTCCAAGGCCTTGTCCGGCTCCTTGCAGTAATTGAAGATGATGTCCGTCTCCGAGGAGAGCTTGATGCGCATGGCCTCGCCGATCAAGAATTCATCATCGATCAACAGCACCGATATCGGCAATTTGGTCACATACTGATCCGCAATGGAATCTACGTCCTGAGTGTACATGTTCATCCTTTGCGCTCCACGATCTGTACATTTTCAAGATACTTGGTCATCACTTTAAGCAGCTTCTGAATTTCTTCCGTATTCTTCTGCATCCCGGCTGTCTCGATTTTGTATCCGATATGGCTCAGATAATCAAAGCCATAGGTGCTTCCAAGCCCTTTTTGGCTGTGCCCGTGACGACAAATGACATCAAAGTTCTTCTCGGGCAATGCCTCCTGCATCTCGGCAACATTGGAATGCATGGTATCCATGAACAGGGGCACGAGCTCATAGAGTTCCGCATCAACCTCGACAGTGTAATCCTGCACGTCCTCGGCGATCTCCTCGGGCACCTCGGTGCCCGGCACCGGCTCCTCGATTTCATCTTCGATCAGGTCGGTCTTTATCTCGTAGACGATATCCACCCGCTCAAGGTAATTGCCCAGCGCCAGCAAAAGATCCGCAAGCTGCTCGGCATCCCGCGCTTCGGCGGCAGACTGGATTTTCCGGCCGACGATGCTGATGTACTCGAAACCGTAGGTGCTGCCGAAGCCCTTGTGACTATGCCCGAAGCGACGCATGGTCGGAAAGTCCTTCTGGGCCAGGGCCTTGCCCATGAGCTCCAGATCCTTCTGCATGGCGTCCATGAGAAACGGGATGAGCTCGGACATTTCCGGCGCGACGTGGGCCACATAGCGTCCATCCAACGGCGCAGGCAAATCATCCCCGCCCATCTCCCCGGAACCCTCGCCGGGCTGGACCTTCGGCGTCGTGCCCGTGTTCATGAACACGGCAAGGTGATTGACCGCCTCGACGACCACGGCCGCCTGCCTGCTCCTGGCCGCGCTTTCGATGATCTTGCCGGACTGGCTGATCTCGTCCACGGCGTAAGTGCTGCCCAGTCCCTTCAGGCTGTGGCCGCAGCGCTGCATGGTCCCGAAGTCCTGGGTCGTGATGGCGTCGGCGAGCTGCGCCTGAAAATCACGTACCGTGCGCAGGAAAAGCGGGCGCAGATCCTGCAGCTCGGGATCGATCTGAACCGGGGAATCCTGCTCGTCGTAAATGGGCGTTATCTCCGTCACCAGCAGGGGTTCGGGTTGCGCGACCAAGGATTCACGCTGTCCGGCGAAGAGGTCGATGATGTTGATGAGCGCCTGCTTCTTGATGGGCTTGGCCAGAAACTCCGTACATCCCGCGTCCATGGTCTTCTGACGGTGCTCCTGGAAGGCGTGGGCCGTCAGGGCGATGATGGGCGTCTTGTATTCCCGCTTCTCCTGCTCCCAGGCGCGGATGCGGCGCGTGGCCTCCAGTCCGTCCATGACCGGCATCTCCATGTCCATGAGCACGAGGTCGAAAGGCTCTTCGGTGAACTTCTCGACCGCGATCTTGCCGTTCTCGGCATGAGTTATGAAGACGTTGCTGCTTTTGAGAAAAAGCTCAACCACCCGTCTGTTCGCCTCGACATCGTCGACCAGAAGCACCTTCCAGCCCTTGTCGTGGAGATCCGTCATGCGCCTGCGCTGGGACTCGGACACCACTTCGTAGATCTTGTCGTGCAGGACGACGCCCCGCTCGCTCTTGAGGATATACGACAAGGGGCCCATGTCCGTCGCCTTGGGCAGCCGCGCGAGATCCTCGGCGGTCTGCACAGCCAGGACAAGGTTGGCCATGGGGATTCCCTGTCCGATGAGCAGGTGCACGATCTCGATTCCCGGCACGTTGTCGACCATGGAATCGATCAGGATGGCCTGGAAGGCAAAATCCTTCTTGTGCGCGTTCAGGGCATCGATGGCCTTGGCCGCGGACGGGCAGGAAACGGGCACAAGCCCCCAGGTGCGCACCAAGGAGGAAATGCTCCCCCGGCCTTCCGGCTGGTTCTCGATGATGAGCAGATGGGTATCCGCCGGGATCTTGAGACGGAATTCCGGCAGCCGGACCTCCTGATCGGGGGCAAGTGGCAATTTGAAGAAGAAGGTCGTTCCCTGACCGGATTCGCTCTCGACCCAGATCCGTCCGCCCATGAGTTCCACGAGTTTCTTGGAGATGGCCAGCCCAAGGCCAGTGCCTCCGAATTCCCGCGTCGTGGAAGAGTCGGCTTGCGCGAAGCTCTCGAAAACAGCGTTCAGCTTCGATTTCGGGATCCCTATGCCCGTATCCTTGACCGCGAAGAGGCAACACGGAGCCCCGTCGTCCATGACGGATTCGGTCACGGACATGGTCACGCCACCGGTGCTGGTGAATTTTAAAGCGTTACCGACAAGATTGATGACAATCTGCCGGATGCGGGTCGGATCGCCGATGTAGCGTTGAGCCAGCCCTTCGGAAACCTTCTTTTCAAGCTTCAGCGACTTCTCCTCCGCCCGATACACAAAGAGCTTGTTCACGTCGTCCACAAGCTCCCGCAGATTGAACGGGATGGATTCGAGCTTGATCTGGCCGACCTCTATCTTGGAAAAATCGAGGATGTCGTTGATGATGCCCAGCAGAAGCTCGCCGGCCGAACTGAAGGTCTTGACGTATTCCTGCTGATCCTCGTTCAGGCTCGTCTCCTGCAGCATCTCGGCCATGCCCAGGATCGCGTTCATGGGCGTGCGGATTTCATGGCTCATCCGGGCCAAAAATTCGCTCTTGGAACGGGTGGCCTTGTCGGCCTGGTCCTTGGCCACGCGCAGGTCCTCGGCGTGCTGCCGCAAAAGTTCGCTGGCCTTCTTGCGGTCGGAGATGTCCTCGATGACGAAAATGATGCCCCGAGTCAGGTCCTGCGGGTCGATGGCCTTGGCGGAGACCTGACTCCAGAAGACGCTTCCGTCCTTTCTGCGGAACTGGTATTCGAGTTGGGTGATTTCCCGCTCGGCCAGACGATTGAAAAACTTCTCGCTGAAGTCATCGAAGTTCCGGCCGGAGACATGGAATTTTTCGGGGCTGACAAGGGGCATCTCCGCCGCCGAATAGCCGAAAATGGTCGCGAATCTGCGATTTGCCCGGATGACTTTGTGGTCGGAACTCAAAACCGAGATGCCGACCAACGAATTGTCGAAAATGGCTTGCAGTTCATGATAGGCGTTGTTCAGATCTTCCGTGCGCGCATCGACCTTCTCTTCGAGGCTTTTGTACAGCTCCTTGAGGCTGCGGCTCATGATGTTGAATCCGTGGGCCAGAACCCCGAGTTCGTCACGGCGCTGATCCAGATTCGTGGTCACGAATTCGCCTCGCGACAGGCTCTGGGTAAGCACAGAGAGATTGACGACCGGAAGAATGAGCAGGCGATTCAGGAACACGTACAGAAAGAGCGCGATCAGGCCGAGCACCACTGCAAAAGCGGCCACGAGGCGAATGGTGGTTGCCTGCACCTCCTGACGAGCCTTGTCGACAAACATCCCCAGCTTGACCTGGCCGATGCTTTTTCCTCCAGCAAGGATGTCGTGGGTAACCACGCTCACGTCCCTTGCGCTGTAGGCGCTCATGAGGTCGTCTCTGGTCAGCCCGACCCTGACCTCGCCTTTCAGGAAGGATTTTCCGACAGGATCGAGGATCTGGCAGTACGCCACAAGAGGGGAATACTCGGCCTTGATCGCCAGCTCCTCCAACAGGTAGATGCTCTCCCGCTGGATGGCGGGCACGCTGGCCTGGGCGACCATCTCCGCCTGCTCCATGCCCTGCCTGCGGATGTCCTTGATGAGAAAATCAAGCTGCGTGACGTAGATGAAATACCCCAATGCAAAAAAGCATATCGCCAGAATGAACTGAATCCCGATATGTATCTTGAACTGGAGCAGATTAAAAAATGATTTTTTTCTTTCCATATCCTACTCGTGCTGTAGCCGCCGACGGCATGGGCAAAGGTTTCATGAGATTTCGTCTCCCGGGTGGGCGTCAGGGCAAGGCCAGCACCGCCTGCACGGCATCGAGCAGGTCTTCACGCTTGATGGGTTTGCTCAGGCACTGTTTGGCACCCATCAGACGCGCCCACTTCAAATAGTCCGTGGCACCGCCCCTGCCCCCCGCGGACATGGCGATAATGCGAATCCGGCTGTTTTCCTTGCGCAGTTCGCGGATGATCTGGATTCCTTCCTTGTCCGGCATGATAAGGTCGGTGATGACCAGATCGAAATCCTGAGACCGGTACAATTTGAGCCCTTCCTCGCCGTCTGCCGCCTGAACTACATTGTAGCCGGCGGAAATCAGGATCTTGGCCAGGGCCAGACACATGAGCTTGTCGTCGTCGATGACAAGAATGTTCTGCATGGCCGCACTTTGTCCGGGATCGGAGCTTTGGGAATTGGGTTGCGTCATTTGAGCCATATCTCCACACGTCGATTTTTTTCTCTTCCGGCGCGGATGTCATTGCGTTCTATCGCGCCCTCTTCACCCGCAGCGAGGACAATGAGATCCTGCAAACCTCTTTTCCTGAGCGCCTCTGCGACAACTTCGGCCCTTTTGCGCGAAACCGCCAAGTTGGAGGCATAGGCTCCCACGGAATCCGAATAGCCAACCAGAACGATTGTCTTTCCAGAATTCTTCGGCTCCTTCATCATGGCCGCGATTCGGGCCAAATCTCTGCCGCCCTGTTCGTCCAGTTCAAGATTTCCGGACTCGAAGTGAAAAACAAACGGCAATTTCTGCGCCCCGTAGGTACCGTCGAGGTAGTCCTGCAAAATCGGCCGGCGGGCGCTCTCCGGGACCGCTTCACCGTCGAACTGCACCAGCGGCGGAAGCGAAGTCAGCGGCGGAGCTTTCAAAACTGGCGGCGGCTCGGTTCCGGCCACCTGCGCAAAAGAGGATTCCGGACTTTCCAGCGGCGTATCGCGGTCCGCCGCAGCGGCATCACCTACGATCTCGCTGTTTTTCACAAATCCGAATTTCTTGACTGTTTCCTGACCGGAAGCGCCCAAGGCAACGCGACCGAAGTCGCGAGCGTATACATTGTCCGTCGTGGCCTTGAGGTAGAGGTACAGGTTGCGACCGGCCGGATAGGCATGGGTGCGAATGGATTCGGGAGTGGGTGCGACGGCCCCGGAATCCGCGCCCGGCTGGAGTGGCATCTCGCGGCACTGGTTGGCCATGGTGATGCTGCTGAACCCTATGGCCCAGGGGTCCTGGGACACAAGCTCCGGCAGCAGGTCGGGGATGTCGACAACACGGGCCGAGGTGGCAAAATCTTTTCCTTCCAGAAAAAAATTCTTTACAAAACGGGATGTTGCGAAACTATTCTGCAAGACGAAAACCTTGATCGGCGCCGATGGGCCGTTGACCTGTTCCCAATTTGAGATCTCGCCGGAAAAAATGCCGCCCACCTGTTCAATCGTCAGGGCCGGCACGGGATTGTCCTTGTGCACAAGCACCGCCACGGCGTCCATGCCAAGCCTGTGCTCGCTCTGCCGCGTAATGACCCCCTCGCCGAAAATCTTGGCATCCACCGCAGAGAGCTTGTGCGTAGCCATTGCGATGTCGCAGTCTCCGACCTTGAGAGCCGAAAACCCGGCGGCCGTTCCGCGACCGCTTATCCCGATGGCGCGGATTTCCCTGGCCGCATAAAAAATCCCTTCAACGGTCATTTCATCTGCATTCTTGCCCGGAATCCGGCGCACCTCATTGGCTCCGATATTCTTCAGGTATAATTCCGCCAGTTCAGGCACTAGGCGGTTGGCCAGCGTACTCGATCCCGCCAGGTTGAGGATGGTCAGCGTGGAATACTCGGCGGGTCTGTAAACGCCCTCGACCCTGGCTCCGGTCTCGTCTTTTTTGAGCACCACGGGCGGTGGAGTTTCCCAGCCGGGGATGGGCTTGAACTCGATGCGATAAAGATTGCCGGCCTCGTGAAATTCTCCGGCTTCATGCCATTGGCTGAGCAGCCGCCACTGCCCGCCACCGACGGTGGCCTCCTGCGGCGAAATGGACACGTGCGCGACCGGATTGACCGTGCCAAGCGAAAACAGGTCCGGCCTGAGAAAAAACGTGACCGCCGCCCCCATTACGCCAATTGCCAGCACCGCAAGAAAGAAACCAAAAAATCTCCCAGACGATCCAGATCCGTCCCTGTCAGCCATATATACCGCTCCTCTTCGCCATCACCTTAAATTTGAAACTATTTGGGAAGAATGTATTTGCCGAGAATCTTGTCGAAACCACTTCCATCCTGAAAAATGGCTCCAACCTTTGCTCCTCTTATGGATTCGATCGAAATCTTTTTCTCCATCCTTGAGCGCTCATCATCATCCAAAATAAACTTTAATATCAACACAGATCCAATATTAAAATCACACCTGTTGCACTCGAATCCGACTCCTGTAAGCGAAATATCCGTGATTATGACATCCCCAGCAGGATCTAGAGACTCGAACGAATCAAAAAGAAGTCCATGTATATATGTTTCTTTTCGATAATATTTCCGAAAATTGAAAGAAACTTTAAATTTATGCGAGCATCGACGACATGTCGCGTTCACATTCCAGTGATAAACATCCTTGATTCTTTCAACGGCGACATCCTTCTCCAGTTTGCATTGAGGGCATGCAAAAGATACCACCATTTTGTTATGCACGAAAACTTCAACATCTGATATTTTTTCTTCAGTCATATTTTTTTCTTCGTGTTACAATTAAGATGTTGAAAATACGTCGCAAAATGCAGATCAATTTAAAAAAGGGTTTTCATAACCCAAGTCCTCCGAAATCACGAAAAAAAACATCAGGTCAGAACCAGGACTGTTCGTGCGAAATGACACGCACAGCCGCCCGTTTCAAGCTAAAAATCACATTGTGAACAGTCGCCGTAGCAAATTCTGGTTCACGAAAAAACAGGCCCGAAAACCGCACACCACTCTTCAAACACAAACACCGCAAAAAGTGCTTCCGGATTCGGCATCCTGAACATCGCTGAAGGGGCAGTAGTCGCAAAAATTGTGGCCGCAATGAACCCCAAGTCGGCAACGCAAGATTCAAAGGTCGAAAATTCATTGAAATCTGTTGAATATCATTACAAATTCGAGCCGATAATGCAATCCATATAATCAGATTACCTCTTGCCCTGCATGGACAGCAAGGTCCTCTTTTGCGCCAAGGCGTGAAATGCAAAGCACGCGCAAAACGTACAAAAACCCCAATTGACAGCGCATTGCAACTGAACAAGGATCACAATGTATGTCATCCGCTGCACATCCGGTCATTGCAATGATGAAACATGCCCTCTTGTCCACTAAGGCTGACAGTTGATCTTGATGGCATGTAAAACAAACAATTTCAGCGCCCTGCCTAAAAGGACAGCTTACCATGAACTCTCGCCGCATACACATCGTCAGAGACGGCCCGGGAACCCTGGGCCCAGTGATTTACTGGATGCACCGGGACTTTCGCGCCCAGGACAACTGGGGGCTTACCCACGCCCGCTTGCAGGCGCTCAAGATCGGGCAACCCGTGGCCGTTGTCTTTTGCCTGGCTCCGGAATTTGCGGGGGCGACAGCGACGCATTTCAATTTTCTGCTCGATGGACTGACGCAAACGGCGCACACCCTCAGGCAGCAGAACATCAGCTTCTTCGCCCTGGCCGGAAATCCCGGACTGGAAGTCGCAAATTTCGCCCACGCGCACGGGGCCGGTCTGGTTGTCACGGACTTCGATCCTCTGCGCGTCAAGCTGCAATGGCACAGGGATCTGCTTTTGGCCTGCGGGCTGCCCGTGCACGAGGTCGACTCGCGCAACATCGTGCCCGCGCGGGTGGTTTCAGATCGGCGCGAGTTCATGGCCCGAACCATTCGCCCCAAAATAAAGCGTCTGCTGCTTGAATTCCTGGATGAATTCCCTCTTCTCCCCCCGCATCCACACGCGTGGCCGGGATCGTTTACGGCGCCGGATTTCACCGTCCCCCGGCCCCGGCTGCTGCATGACGCCGGGCGACAAAGGCTGCTTGTCGAACCCGGCGAAAAGGCCGGTCGCTCCCTGCTTAAGGATTTTCTGACAAACAGGCTCCCCTTCTACGAAAGCCGCAACGATCCCAACCAGGATGTCTGTTCCAACCTCTCCGCGCACCTGCATTTCGGCATGCTCTCCGCCCAACGCGCGGCACTTGAAGCGCAGACCTGCGGGCTCACCGGGGAGCATGTCGACTCCTTCCTCGACGAACTCATCGTCCGGCGCGAGCTTTCGGACAATTTCTGCCTGCATACACCGAACTACGACACCGAAGACGGCTTCCCCGCCTGGGCCAGGGAGAGTCTGCACAAACATCGCAACGACCCTCGCCCCGTCATCCATTCGCCGGAGGAATTCGAGGCGGCCAGGACCCATGACCCGCTCTGGAACGCAGCCCAGACCCAGATGCTGCGCAGCGGCAAGATGCACGGCTATCTGCGCATGTACTGGGCCAAGAAAATCCTGGAATGGTCACCCTCGCCGGCCGATGCCCTGCGCACTGCCATCCTCCTCAACGACCGCTACAGCCTCGATGGCCGGGACAGCAACGGCTACACGGGCATTGCCTGGTCCATCGGCGGAGTGCACGACCGTGGCTGGACCGAGCGCCCGATTTTCGGCAAGATCAGATTCATGAACTTTGCGGGCGCGCGCCGTAAATTCGATGTGGACCGATTCGTGAGGACTTGGAGCGCGCCCAAGGATGATGCATCAATCTGACCCCCAGGAATAACGAATGTCCGTTTCGCAGGGCCGAACCCTTCTCTTTCTGTGCCTGATCCTGCTGGCCACGCCCTTGCTCCCGTCGCCGGGTTCATGCGCCCCTGTCGAATATGCGGTCGAAATTCCGGCCCTGCCGGACGACCTCACCCCGCTTCTTTCCTCCGTCTCGGATTGTTTGAATCTGCAAAAAAATCCTCCCGATACGCGAGGCCTGCTGCGCAAGCGTATGACCAACGACATCGGCTCATTCATCAACGCGCTCCAGGCCAGAGGATACTTCAAGGCCCAGGTCGCAGGCGAACTGGATACCAACGTCACTCCGCCGACAGTCCGTTTCCAGATCGAACCGGGCGCCCGTTTTGTTTTCGGAAAACCTCGGCTCGTCCTTGTGCCTGACGACTCCGCCCGCGAGCATCTGCGGGACGCCCTGCACAGAATCAGGGCGGACGAAAAATATTCCTCCGGCACGATTCTGGACGTGGAAACGGCACTTCTGGAACGCCTGAAGGAGCATGGATACCCCTCGCCTGTTGCCCGAGAAAAAAAGATCATCGCTGATCATGCCACGGACAGGGTCAGCGTAAGCTTTACCATCGACACGGGGCCAGCTGCGACATTCGGCACCACGCAAATTCAGGGGCTTGAAGACGTCGCGGACAGGGTCGTCACCGCCGAACTGGCCTGGCAGGAAGGGAGGCCCTTTGATCGGCGCAAGGTGGACAGAACCCGCGAACAACTCATCCGCACCGGACTTTTCCGTTCGGTGCGCATCGAGGCCGAGCACCCGGAAGGCTCAAACACCGTGAACATGAACCTCACCCTGCTCGAAGCCCCGCATCGCAGCGTGCGCGCGGGTCTTTGGTACTATACCGACCTTGGACTGGGCACCGACCTGGGCTGGGCGCACCGCAACATTTTCGGAGCAGGCCAGGAATTGCGTCTCGACGCCGAGCTCGCGGAAAACCTGCAGCGGGCCAAAACAGATCTGATCCTGCCCCGCATGTGGCATCCCAGGCAAAACCTCGGACTTTCGGCCCAGTACGAGCACGAAGTCACCGACAGCTACGAGTCCACCAACATTTCCCTCTCGGCGCTCATGCGCCGACCTTTTTCGGAACTGCAAGTGGGCTATGGGCTGGCTTATCGTCTGACCGAGGTGGACAACGACGAGGTTCGGCGCTTCAATCTTTTCTCAATTCCTCTCATCGCCGAATTCACCAATGCCGACAATCTGCTGGACCCTACCCGAGGCGTGACCCTGGCCGCACGCATGGAACCATTCACCGATATCGGACAAAGGGAGACATCCTTTGTGCTGTGGAACCTTTCGGGGCGGCACTACCTGCCGCTGACCAGGAACAAATCCATCGTCCTGGCCACGCGTGGACGCTACAGCCTGCTGGCCGGAACCAACCGGGACAGCATCCCCGAAGACATGCTTCTGTACGCTGGAGGCGGTGGCTCCATACGCGGTTACGCCCACCAGTACGCGGGCGAACTTGACGAGGATGACGATCCGATGGGCGGCGTGAGCGCTGTGGATTTTTCAGCGGAATTGCGTTTCCGCATCAACAGGGAATATGGGGTCGCCCTTTTCGGGGACGGCGGCGGCGCCTTTTCCGGCAGAAACCCTTCGGACAGGGAAGATTATTTTTGGGGAGTCGGCGCCGGACTGCGCTATTTCACGCCCATAGGACCAATCAGGGCAGATGTAGCTGTGCCTTTTGAGCGCAGGGAAGACGTGGACTCTTTATTCCAGCTCTACATCAGCCTGGGGCAGGCCTTCTGATGAATCATGTCATGACCAAGCGCATGCGAAAAGCCTTCGCCATTTTCATAGCCTGCGTGGTGCTCGGCACCGCATGCGCCGGCCTTATCCTGGGCACGGACAAAGGGCGGCAAGGCCTGCTCGACTCCATCAGCAGCCTGACCACAGCACCGGACTTCCACTTGAAAATGGAAGGCCTCCGCCTTGGCGGCACGTGGACCCTGGCCCGCGTGACCGTCAGCGATGCTCTTGGTCCCTGGCTCGATGCCGAAAAAATCAGCGTGCGGCCGCTGCTGGGCGAACTGCTCAGGGGCAGGATTTCCTTGGAACATGCAGGTATCGAGCGCCTTGATATCAAACGGCTGCCTCGGGCCGAAGAAACGTCCGAGGTTTCGAAATCCTTTGCCCTGCCCGCCTTGCGCATCGGAGCCGCGGATATCGATGCTCTGCGCCTCGGGCCGGACGTCGCAGGACACGAGGCCCTGCTCTCCCTGCACGGTGCGCTGAGGCTCGACCAGGACGAGCCTCACGCCCGTTTACGCGTGGCCAGGCTGGACAGAACGCAGGATCTGGTGGAACTTGATGCCCGCCTCGACCTACGCGAAAAAACCCTTGAACTGCGCCTGGACTTGCACGAAGAACCGCAAGGGCTCCTGCACTCCGCATTGAGCATGAACGGCACGCAGGGCATCACCCTGCAGGCGGCAGGCAACGGCCCCATGAAAGACTGGAGCCTCGATTTCAAAGCCCTGATTTCCGATGTCGCGCAACTGTCCGGCAACGCAACCCTCGACCTTGACGCAGCTTTGGACATTGATCTGCGCGCACTGATCACGCCAGGTCCTGCCTGGAGCCTGTTCACGGGACTGCCGCAGGAAAGCCTGACCCTGTCAACCCTCATGACGTGGCAGGATCCGGTCCTGAACATCGCCCGGATCGACCTGCAAAGCGCCCTTGGGAATCTGGACGGCAACGCCACCTGGAATGTTGAGGCGCAAACCCTTGAATCCGCGGCCAACGCCCACGGTGTAGACGTGTCCTGGCTCATGCCTGACGACATCCAGGCTGGCCCAGTCAACGCTTCCGCCGACTTGCGCATGGACCCGCAAGGGGTGCGCGCACAGGGAAAAATCCTGCTGCGCGACCTGGATTTTTCCGGATATCCCGTACCCGCCGCCATGGCACACCTGTCCCTTGACGTGCCCGCCGGGACGAAAGGATGGCAGCTAAAGACCGAGCTTGACGCACAGACCCCTACCCTGCCTGAAGGACTTCACGCATGGACGGCCGCCGCAACTATGGGCGGCGAGGAAGCAGCCTTTTACGTCAAAGATCTGCTGCTGGAATCAGACCGGCTTGGACTGGCTGGCAACGGCACCCTCGACTCACTCGTGAACGTGAATGCACGGCTCGATCTGCGCGAGATGCCCACGGGCCTCTCCACCAAGCCCCTGTCGGCAATTTTCGACGCCAAACTTTCGGGAAATCTGGATGTTGCCGCTTCGAGCTTGAATGCCAGCCTCGAAGCCAAGGCCGTGCAGATTGACGGTTTGCCCCAGGAGCTTGAAATGCTGTTGGGCCCAAACAGCCTCCTGCTGGCCAAATTCAGCCTGTCGCCTCGACTGCTGGACCTCCACGAAGCACAGTTGCTTGCGCGCACAAAGGCGGAAGCAAGCGGCCAGTATGACCTGGAGAAGAACATTTTCAAGGCCAGACTTGGAGCCGCCTTTCCGGAATTCAGCAGATCCGCCTTGCGTATCGCGAGAGGGACGACCCTGCGCGCCCTGGCCTCGGGCAGCCCCGAATCCTTCGGACTGGATCTTTCCGCCGCCAGCTCAAGAATCAGCGCCGGGAAGCAGTCCCTGTCCAGCGTCACTGCGACGGCCGCGGTACTAGGTTTGCCTGCCGATCCCGCAGTCACTCTAATGGCCAAAGCCATGGCCGAACAGGAACCCGTCAACCTGGACATGCACATCGCGCCAGACAAAAGCCTGATCCGTATCAAGGAATGCACCCTGCGGCTCCCGGATACGACCCTGAATTTGAGCGGCGCACTCAATCCCGACACGCTTCTTTTCAGTGGAGACGCCGGTTTTCAAAGCGCCGATTTAAGCGCCCTGGGACGCATCCTGGGCGCCGGACTTGAAGGAGAACTTTCCCTGCAAGCCCGCCTCGACGCGTTCGAGGGAAAGCAGACAGCCGTCCTTGAAGGAGAGGCAAAATCCCTGTCCGCCTTCGGTACGCGCATCGGCGGGGCTTCTCTGAGCGGCACGCTGGCCGACCCGAGGCTGCCGGGTGTAACAGACGTCAAGTTGGAACTGAATTCAGCGGATCTGGCCGGTATGCAGGCCGACACGATAAACGCGAGGATACGCAGTTCGGAAGCCGGCTACGGATTCGACATTCAGCTCGCTCACACTTCTTCCCAGACGGACCTCTCGGCTCGGGGGGTGCTGTCTTCGGACCTGACCGGCCTTGCCGTTGAACATCTTCGCGGAAGCCTGCTGCGTCAGGAACTCAGGCTTGAATCCCCCTTCGACATGACCGTTTCGCCAAAGGCCACAAGCTGGCGGGAAGCCGATTTGAGATTCGGACCGTCGAGACTGCGCTCCAGAGGCAACGTTTCGGCCGAAAACACGGATATCACAGCCGACCTGACTGATTTCGATCCTGCGCTGTTGCAGCCTCTTTTCCCTGGCCTTCCCAGCGCAAACATAAACGCCCAGCTCGACGTCGAGGGCTCGCCCTCCAATCCAGACGCCCGGTTGCGTCTAGAGGTCGCCAGGATCCGTCTGGAATCCTCGAGCCTGGAAAGTCTGCCCGACCTTGATGCCAAAGCTGACGTACGCCTGCGCCAGAACATGCTGGAAGCGCAGGCATCCTTGGCCTCAAAAGAAGCCATCGAAATAAATGCGCGCCTCTCAAGTCCCATGCGGATCGACCTCTTTGCCCCGGAGATCCCGGCGATGGCGCCGCTTTCGGGACAACTCACGGGTTACACCAGGCTCATGTTGCTGCCGCACCTTCTCCGTCTTGACGACCAGACCCTGGAAGGAGATTGCGCTCTCGATTTTCGCATCAGCGGCACTTGGGCTGATCCGGCACTTCAGGGCACGGCTCAGGTTCGCGATGCGCGCTATGAAAACTACCGCAGCGGGACCATTATCCAGGATCTCGACATGGACGCCAAGGCCGACGGTTCCGTCCTGACGGCAAATCTCTCCGCCACAGACGGCGCAGCAGGCAAGGCCGAGGCGACAGGCCAGGTGGACTTGCTCACGCTGAAGCACGTTGTCGATGTTCTTTTCAGCGACTTCCAGCTCCTGCGCCAGGATCTGGTGCAGAGCACGGCCAAGGGCGGCCTGCGCCTGCAGGGAAACCTTGAAAAAACCCAATTGCGCGGCACCGTGACCCTTGATCCGACCAGGGTCCGTCTCCCTGCAAAAACACCGGCTGACCTGGCACATATTGAAGTCACTGAAATCAATGCTAAAAACACTCGCCCACAGACAGACGCCAGGTCTTCAAATTTTCTGCTCGACCTTGATCTGAAGGTTGCGATCCCGGCTCGCTTGAGCGTTCAGGGCCGAGGCCTCGATTCGGAATGGTCCGGCAACCTGCACATCGGCGGCAACCATGTCAGGCCAGTTATCAACGGCGAAATGAACCTGTTGCGGGGCAACTTCGATTTCCTCGACCGTTCCTTCACCCTGAGCAAAGGATCCCTGTCTCTCAATGGCGAGACCCCGCCCAACCCCTTCCTTGACGTGCTCGGCGAAACCCGGATTCTCGAAAATCTCGTCCAGGTCCGCATCAGTGGTCCTGCCAGAGATTTTCGGGTGAACCTGTCGTCCGTTCCGGATCTGCCTCAGGATGAACTGCTGGCCCTGATCCTTTTCGGCAGGTCCCTCAGGCAGATATCCCCGCTGCAGGCGGTGCGCCTGGCCCAGGCTGCCGCGGAAATGACCGGCCTTGGCGCGAGTACGGATTTTCTGGACTCCATCAAATCAAGCCTGGGGCTCCAGGAAGTGGACGTCACCAAAGACGAAGACGACAACACTGCCGTGGGCGTAGGCGGCTATTTTGGGGGCAAATATTACATTCGCACCCAGAGTAGCGTCTCGGGGCAGGATCGGACCAAGGTCGAAATTCAGCTCAGCCCGAAAATCAGCGTGGAAACCGAAGTCGGATCAGATTCTCGGCAAGGGGGGGGAGTGATGTGGAAGCTTGATTATTGAATCCGGCTTGCATCCGGACAATCGGAGTCTCACAGGGGGCGGAGCGCAGAGAGGCTAAATAACTGATTAAAGAAAATCCAGGACCGAAGCGTATTGCACCCGGTGAGGGTCTGGATTTATCCGTGGCGCCAACGCAGCTCGCAGCTTTTCAACAGCCTGCCAAGATGTAACTGCAAAAAGTCGTCATCCCCTTGAAGGGGGAATCCACCCCTTTTTAACTATTTGAAAAAAAAGAATTTCGTGTTTACCCGACATGGCTCGTCTTCGCGAAAACGACATTCGGGTTCTTTCGCGATTTTTTGCAATGGCGTCTGCTAAAGCTCGTCGTCGGGATCGGAGGTGGCGGGCGCGGCCTTGATGGTCAGGGTCAGTACATCATGCAGAACCTTGCCCCGCTCCTGGGCCAGCTGTTTCCATTTCTTCTTTTCCTTTTTCACGGCCTCGATGGTCTGAAGCAGATCCTGAATGGTATGAGCGGGATATCCGTACTTGCCGTGCTTGCCCTTGCGCAATTCTTCATCATTGCGTTCCTTGAGGGCCCTTAGTTGGCTTGATGAGAGTATCATGGCTAACCGCTCGCGGCCCTGACTTGGTCCATATCCGTCAACCCCTGCAGGACCTTCATCATGCCGTCCTGCTTCAGGGTCAGCATGCCTTCGGCCACGGCCTGGGCCCGGATTTCCTCGGTGGGTTTGCGGTGCTTGATCTGGTTCTTGATGCCGGAGGAATTGACCATGAGTTCGTGCACGCCCACACGACCCTTGTAACCGCCCACGCACTGCCCGCAACCGACCTTGCGATACAGGGTCCTTTTGCCTTCAAGAAATTCCTTGGCGTGGATTTCCCAGCCCTGTCCGAACTCAAGGCCCATCTCTTCAAGTTCCGTTCCTTCCGGAGTGTAGGCCTGTTTGCAGTTCGGACACAGGGTCTTGACCAGTCTCTGGGCCAGAACACAGAGCAGCGAGTCCGCGAAGTTGAAAGGATCAAGATCCATGTCCAGCAGGCGGGTCACCGTTTCGGGGGCGGAGTTGGTGTGCAGGGTGGAAAGGACCAGGTGACCGGTCAGGGACGATTCGACGCCTATATGCGCCGTTTCCTTGTCGCGCATTTCACCGATCATGATCACGTCCGGGTCGGCACGCAGGAACGAGCGCAGGGCCGAGGCAAAGGTCAGGCCGATTTTGGGATGGACCTGCACCTGTCTGAGCCCCTCCTGGGTGATTTCCACCGGATCCTCGGCGGTCCAGATCTTGCGTTCGGGGGTGTTTATGTAGCTCACCGCCGAATGCAGGGTCGTGGTCTTGCCCGAACCCGTGGGGCCAACCACGAGGATGAGCCCGTAGGGTTTGTAGATCAGTTTCTCGAAGGCCGCCTTGTTCTGCGGCAGCAGTCCGAGCTTGTCCAGCGGCAGCGGCTTGCCCGAGGCCAGCACTCGCAGTACCACGTCCTCCATGCCCTCCAGCGTCGGGATGGTGGCCATGCGGTACTCCACGACCTTGTTGCGATCTGGCAGCTTGATCTTGATCTTCCCGTCCTGGGGCAGGCGGCGCTCGGCGATGTCCAGACTGGCCATGATCTTCAGACGCGAGACGATGGGGCGCGCCAGGGGCAGGCGGACCTTGCGAAATTCGTAGCAGGTTCCGTCCAGCCTGAAACGGAACATACAGTAGCGGGACTGGGGGTTGGGCTCGATGTGGATATCGGAAACGTTCTTGCGCCAGGCCTCCACCAACAGGGCGTTGACCATGCGCACGACCTCGCTGTCCTGATCGCTCAGTTCGGCCTCGGTCTCCTCGCCCGCAGAGACCATGTCTGAGGACTCGACGTCCTCATCAAAAGCGGCGGCCAGATCCTCACCCGAGCTGAACTGCTTGTAGAAGTGCTCGATGTACTGCTCGATGTCCCCGGCCAGCGTAACCTTGGCCTCGACGTTGGATGTCCCGTAGATGAAACGGATCTCATCCAGGCGTCCGAGGTCGAAGGGGTTGGTCATGAGCACGGTGATGGTGTTTCCTTCCTGTGAAAAGGGAAGCCAGCCATACCGCTTGAGAAAATCCGGGTCGAGTCGACGCTTCTCGAAAAGCTCGAAAGGCGGCTCCTTGCCTGCAAAGAAGGGAACAAACTCCGTACCGTAAAAACGGGCCAGGCTGTCGCCCAGATCTTTCTTGGGGATCTTGTATTCCTTGAGCAGCAAGGCATCCGAATCCTTGCCTTCCATGGACAGGACCGCGGAAAGCTGTTCGGCGGTGATGAGATTTCTTTCGAGAAGATATGAATAGCGACTGCTGCTCGACGTGACAGGACGGGGAGTCAACGCCTTGATGCGCTGCTCGATACCCGGAAAATCGGGATCGAGAATACGCACTTTCTCAAAAATGGAACGCGCTTCCTGGTGGTCATCCTGATGCAGATAGATGAGCCCGGCACGAAAATAGAGCTTGGCCGCGACCTTGGGGGGATAATCGTTTTCGCCCAGTATCTTGAGGGTGACCTCGGCCTGTTCCTGGACCTTGCCGAGCTTGTTCAGACTGTCGAGCATGAGCCTGACCATGTCGTAGCTGCGCACTCCATGGGAATAGCCGCTCCGACAGATGTTCAAGACCCCGGCATAGTCATCCTTGGCGAACAGGTTCCAGGCCTGGGAGAGAAGTTGTTCTTCACTCTGCGGATTATCCATGCATCTCGCTCACACGTTGGTCCGGATTCGGGCGGCCGGAAGACGGCCGCCCGAGGGAATTATTTCTGTAGCCAAGCCATCATTTCACGCAGGCTGTCGCCAACCTTCTCCACCTGATGCTCATGGCTCTGACGCCTTCTGGCCAGGAAGAAAGGCAGATTCGCCTTGTTTTCCAGAATCCAGTTGCGGGCGAAAGTGCCGTCCTGAATCTCTTCGAGCACTTTCTGCATGGCCTTGCGGGACTCATCGTTGATGACCCGGGGGCCGGTCACGTAGTCGCCGTATTCGGCCGTGTCGCTGATGGAGTGGTGCATCTTCTTGAACCCGCCCTCGTAGAGCAGGTCGACGATGAGCTTCAATTCATGCATGCACTCGAAGAAGGCGATTTCGGGCTGGTAGCCAGCCTTGGTCAGGGTCTCGAAACCGGCGCGAATGAGCTCGCTCACGCCGCCGCAGAGCACGGCCTGCTCACCGAAGAGGTCCGTTTCGGTCTCTTCGCGGAAAGTGGTTTCAAGCACTCCGGAGCGGGTTCCGCCTACGCCGGCGGCATAGGCCAGGGCCTTGCCCAGGGCCTGTCCCGTAGCGTCCTGATACACGGCCACAAGGCAGGGAACTCCGCCGCCCTTCTCGAACTCGCGGCGCACCAGATGGCCCGGACCCTTGGGCGCGATCATGACCACGTCCACATCCTTGGGGGGGATGATCTGGTTGTAGTGAATATTGAAACCATGGCCAAAGACCAGGGTCTTGCCCGGAGCAAGGTTCGGCAGGATTTCCTCTTCGTAGACCTTGGGCTGATACTGATCCTGGACCAGTATCTGGATCAGGTCGGCCTTCTTGGCTGCCTCGGCCGCGCTGACAGGCTCGAAGCCGTGCTCACGCGCCAGCTGCCAGTTGGGCCCGCCGGGACGCTGGCCGATGACAACCTGCACGCCGGAATCGCGCAGGTTCTGCGCATGGGCGTGACCCTGGCTGCCATACCCGATGATGGCCACAACCTTGTCTTTGAGTATATTCAGATCGGCATCCTTGTCGTAATAAACTTTCATGTTGTCTCCTTCTCTCGTGAATATTGATACCCCTAAAAGCGGGTCCTCAGCCAATTGATCTTCAGTCGGCAAGCTGCATGCTACGGCGCATGGCCACGGTTCCGGCGCGGATGAACTCCTTGACGCCGAAACGCTGCAACAGGGCCACCACGGCCTTTATCTTGCCCTGATCACCGGTGATCTCAAGGGTCAGCTCGTCGGGGCTGACATCAACCACCTTGCACCTGAAAATATCCGCTATGCGCAGCACTTCCGCACGCTTGGCGTCTTCCGCGCCAACCTTCATGAGCACGATCTCCCGTTCGACCGCCTGCAGGTGGGTCAGGTCGACGACCTTGATGACGGTGATGAGCTTGTGCAGCTGCTTCATGATCTGCTCGATGATCTGTTCGTCACCGCTGGTGCAGATGGTGATATGGGAAACTCCCGTCTCCAGGGTCGGACCCACGTTCAGGGATTCGATATTGAATCCCCGTCCGCTGAAAAGACCGACCACGCGGGACAGGACTCCTGGTTCGTTCTCGACAAGTATGGATAAGACATGTCTCATGGCGGCCTCCTAAACCAGCAACATTTCCGACAGGGCCGCGCCTGCCGGGACCATGGGCGCGACGTTTTCCTCAGGCTCGACGCGTACATCGACGATGACCGGGCCCGGATATTCGAAGGCCGCTTTCAGCGTCGCCTCCAGATCCTCGGCCTTCTCGACCAGGAAGCCTTCCGCTCCGTACGCCTTGGCCAAGGCCACGAAATCGGGGTTGGTGTGCAGGCAGGTGGCGCAATAATTCTTCTTGTAGAAAAGTTCCTGCCACTGCCGGACCATGCCCAGATATCCGTTGTTCAGGATGACGATCTTGACCGGCACGTTGTAGCTTACCGCCGTGGCCAATTCCTGAATGTTCATCTGGATGGAGCCGTCTCCGGCGATATCGATCACCAGCTTGTCCGGAAAGGCGAACTGGGCCCCGATGGCCGCCGGAAAACCGTAGCCCATGGTTCCTAGCCCGCCGGAAGTCAAAAGGGTGCGCGGCTTGCGGTAGGTGTAGAACTGTGCGGCCCACATCTGATTTTGGCCGACCTCGGTGGCGATGATGGCCTCTCCCTTGGAGAGTTCGTGGATCTTCTCCACCACCCACTGCGGCTTGATGGCCCCGCCATTCTTTGCGTAGCTGAGCGGATGGGAAGCGCGCATCTCGGTCAGGGACGTGTTCCAGGCCTCGTGCTTGGCCTGCCAGTCCACGCCCCCGATCTTTGCCGCCTCTTCGATGAGCCCGGCCAGACCCTGCTTGCAGTCTGCCACGATGGGCACATCCACGACCACGTTCTTGCTGATGGAGGTGGGGTCCACGTCGATGTGGATGATCTTGGCCCGGGCGGCGAAAGAATTGATCCGGCCCGTGACGCGGTCGTCGAAACGTGCGCCAACGGAGATGAGCAGGTCACAGTTGTTGACGGCCATGTTGGCCGTGTATGTGCCGTGCATGCCGAGCATACCGAGCCACCCGGGATGATCGCCCGGGAAGGCCCCGAGGCCCATAAGGGTGGTGGTGACCGGCAGGTGAAATTTTTCGGCCAGCTGGGTTAGTTCCGCGGCGCTGTTGGAGGAGATGACTCCACCGCCGGCATAGATCACCGGCTGCTTGCACTGGGCGATGAGCTCCGCGGCCTTGCGCAGCTGTTTGCGGTTCGGGTTGACGTTGGGATTGTAGCTGCGCAGGCTGATGGTCTCGGGGTAGGAAAACTTGGTCTTGGAGTTGACCACATCCTTGGGCAGATCAATGAGGACAGGACCCGGCCGACCTGTTCTGGCAATATAAAATGCCTGTTTGATGGTCGTGGCCAAGTCGGCGACATTCTTGACCAGATAGTTGTGCTTGGTGCAGGGGCGGGTGATGCCCACGATGTCGGCTTCCTGAAAGGCGTCGTTGCCGATCAGGTGCGTGGGCACCTGCCCCGTGATCACAACCATGGGAATGGAATCCATGTAGGCCGTGGCGATTCCGGTCACGGTGTTGGTCGCACCAGGTCCGGAGGTGACTAGGCACACGCCCACCTTGCCCGATGCCCTTGCAAATCCGTCGGCGGCGTGAACAGCGGCCTGTTCGTGACGGACCAGAATATGCTTGATCGGGTGCTTGGGGAGCTCGTCATAAATGTCGATGACCGCACCCCCGGGAAATCCGAAAATGAGATCAACCCCTTCCCGCTTCAAACACTCCATTAGAATCTGGGCACCGGTGAGGACCATGGCTTCCTATCCCTCCTGACGTTTGTATTTCTCAAGCAAAGTCTGGATCCGGGTCTTTCCGGCCAGCTTCTTCTTCTTGTATTCCTTCACTTCCAGATCTTCCGCAGGGGAAAGCACGGCTTTGCCCGAGTAGCGTTCCAGAATTTTTTCAAAACCCACATGTTCCTCCCACAGACTCTTGAGTTCCTCGTCGTGACCCAAATTCGCCGCAATCAGTTCGAGGTCTTGCTGTTCCATAGGATGTCTCCTTAGCGTTATGGTTTGCCCAATGCCTTTTCCGAAAACACGTTCCAGTCAGGCTCTTCCTCCACGTCCAGCAGCAGGTTCTTTTGCCGGGACGCATGCCCCGACTCGATGACCACCTGCGAAGCCTTGATTCCCAAAATTCTGGACATAAATACGGTCAACGCGTTGTTGGCCTTGTTGTCAACTGCCGGGGCCTGCAGACGGATCTTCAGATACTCGCCATGCATGCCCGCGACTTCGGTTTTCCTTGCCCCGGGCTGAACCCAGAGCCCAAGCCTCCAGCCTCCATTCTTGGCCGGCGCGGCGAAAACCGGGTGATCCGTACACATGAGTACTAAAACATCATCTGCGACATCAGTCGAGCCAAAAAAACCTGCACGAACTTGATGCCAAGGACCACGACAAACGGCGAGAAATCAATCCCGCTTATATACGTGAACGGCAACCACTTGCGGATACGATAAAACACAGGCTCGGTCAGGGTCCTGATCCCGCGGACGATGGGATTATAGGGATCGGGGTTGACCCAACTCATGACCACGGCAGCGATGACCACCCAGAAGTACAAAGACAACACGCTGTCGGCCACATAATAGACCGCTGCAAAAAGACTAGAAAAAACAGGCATTTAATATCCCTCTCAGAAGGCGCTGGCGTTTCGCGCCAGCGCCGTTATTTCAGGCTAATCGATTATCTCGCAAAAACCCGTCTCAAACCATTGCCGCAGTTCATGGAAACTGTCCACATGCAGTTGGGCCCTCAAATCCCGGTTCCTGTAGGCCCAGAAAGGGACCTCGGCCCGATCCGTGGTTTCCTGATCCACGGATGAATCGCCGAGATAGGACATCTCGCACGCTGGCAGACCCCAGGTTTCGACAATGCGCCGCAGGCCCTCTGGATCAGGCTTGGGCAAGGCCACCTTGGCCGCAGTCATGACGGGATGGAAGAAATGGGTCAGATCGAACCGCTCCAGCACCATCTCCATGGAATTCTTCCGGTTGGTATTGACGGCCATGCGCACACCCATCTTCTCGAGGACGACAAGCAACTCAAGAAGCCCCGGCTCCGGCACCATGCGGTCGATGAAGTCGTCATAGGTCATGCGCCCCTGGACCCGCGCCGCGTCGGGCAGCAGTTCCTCCGGAATGATCCGGGCCATGGCCATGTCCACCGTGTGCATGAACGAGTACTCCTCATCCTCCCGGCTCATGGGCGCAAGGCCCAGGGCGGCGCGGATGTGGTTGTAATAATGACGGTTCACATCCCGGGAATCGAAGAGCACTCCGTCACAGTCAAACACAACGCCGCGAATCCGGCGCAGGTCGAAACGGCGGGGCTGGCCCGCATCATCAGTCATGTCTATTGCATGGCCTCCGGAAAATACTGCCCGGCCAGGTCGCGCAGCTTGAACTTCTGGATCTTGCCGCTCGCCGTCATGGGATATTCATCCAGGAATACGACGTACTTGGGGATCTTGTAGCGCGAGATCTGGCCACGGCAGAAGTCTCGGATATCCTCGGTGGCATAGTCGAAGCCTTCCTTCAGGATGACGAACGCCCCCACTTCCTCGCCGTATTTGCGACTGGGCACGCCGACGACCTGCACGTCTTTGATGCCCTCCATGCGATAGAGGAATTCCTCGATCTCACGCGGGTAGACGTTCTCGCCACCGCGAATGATCATGTCCTTCAGGCGGCCGGTGATGCTCAGATAGCCATCCTCGTCCATGGTGCCGAGGTCTCCGGAATGCATCCAGCCGTCGGGGTCGATGGCTTGGGCCGTGGCGTCGGGGTTGTTGTAGTAGCCCTTCATGACATTGTAGCCCCGGCAACAGACTTCGCCCTGCACGCCCGCGGCAACAGGCTCGCCCGTTTCGGGGTCGACGACGCGCACTTCGACCTCGGGCATGGCCCGGCCCACGGTGCGCGTGCGCTGCTCGATGGAATCGTTGACCCGGGTCTGGGTCATGACCGGAGAGGTCTCGGTCAGGCCGTAGCAGATCGTGATTTCCTTCATATTCATGATATCCATGACCTTTTCCATGACCGGCACGGGGCAGGGCGAACCTGCCATGATCCCCGTGCGCAGGGAGGAAAGATCGTAGCGCGAAAAGGAGCGGTGCTCGAGCACGCTGATGAACATGGTGGGCACGCCGTAAAGGGCGGTGCACTTCTCTTCCTCGACGGCGGCCAGAACCATGAGCGGATTGAACCCTTCGAGGATGACAAGGGTGGCCGCGTGGCTGACCGCAGCCAGTACGCCCAGCACGCAGCCGAAGCAGTGAAAGAGCGGAACAGGCAGACAGACCCGATCCTGGTGGGTGAATTTCTGGTTTTCACCGATCCAGAAGCCGTTGTTGCCGATGTTGTAATGCGTCAACATGACGCCCTTGGGAAATCCGGTGGTGCCCGACGTGTACTGCATGTTGACCACGTCGTGGGGATCGAGGGAGGCCTGCCGGGCTTTGTAATCCTCTTCGGAGGTCACACGGCTCAGCGCCAGCAGCTCGGGCATGGAGTACATGCCTCGGTGCTTCTCCTGCCCCAGAAAGAACACCCGCTTCAAATCCGGGAATTTTTCGCTGCGCAGATAGCCCCGTTCCTGGGTTTTGAGCTCCGGGACCAGATCGTACGCGGTTTGCACGTAGTCCGTATCCCTGAAAGAATCGATCAAAAGCAGGTTCTCGCACTCGGACTGCTTGAGCAGATATTCCAGCTCGGCCGTCTTGTAGAAGGTGTTGACCGTCAGCAAGACAGCCCCGATCTTGGCCGTGGCGAACTGAAAAGCGACCCAGTACGGCACGTTGGTGGCCCAGATGGCCATCTTCTCGCCTTTCTGCACACCCATGGCCATGAGGCCCTTGGCCAGATTGTCGACCAATTCCCCGAATTCCCGGTAGGTCATCCGAAAATTCCGGTCCACGTAAATCACGGCTTCGTTGTCAGGGTGCTGCATGATGGCTTCATCAAGCATCTGCCCCAGGGTAATTTCTCGCAACGCAGGCTTGTCCATGACTCCCCCTTTGGATGACACCGGACTATTCCGGAAAATAGAGCACCGCATAGATGGAGGCCGGAGCATTCCCGCCAGCCGCCACATGATGCGGAACAATGGAATTGAGATATATGGAATCCCCCTTGCCGAGAGTCAGCACGTCCTTTCCGTAGGTTATCTCGATGGAACCTTCGTGTACGACGATAAACTCCTCGCCTTCGTGACTGGACAGTTTTGTCTCGTCGCAGGCGGCGGGCATGAGCTCGACAAAAAATGGCTCCATGTGCCGATCGGTCTTGCCCTTGCCCAGGGAATAGAACTTCATGTCCACGGAACAGCCCTTGCCGCCAAGCATGCTCAGGCCCTCTTCCCGTTCCCCCAGACGCACAATGAGCGGGTCCTGCCCCAACTCGTCATCGAGGAAAGTGCCCATGCGCACGCCAAGGCCACGCGCAACCTTGAGCAGAGGCCCAAGAGACGGATAGACGGAATCGTCTTCCAGGGATTTGAGGAACGCAATTTCCAAACCCGTGCGCTGAGCCAGTTCTTCAAGACTGATCTCATTCATTTCCCGGAATCGTTTGATACGCTTGCCGAGTTGCTCTTTGCTCATAAACCGTTCTCGCTGGTTAAAGGTTCTAGGCGCGGGTCATAAGGATGACAGGCTCGGGCAAATCGACCCTGCGACCGCAGACGCGTTCCGCCGCTTCGGCGTCAAGTGCGCAGCAGACCAGTCCGTCCGGCATGTCCGCGCAGGGCGAAAAATCCAGGTCCATGGACACAAGCTCGCGCACCACATCGTCGTCGGAAATGAAGAGTCGGGTTCCCAGGGGCAGAAACAGGAGCAATGAAGACAGAAGATTTTTCCACGGCAGCTCAACGCAGGCCCTCGGAAAAAGGGCCTCGTCCGGGACGCCGGGCTGTGTAAAGCTTTCCTCGTCGTCCAGACCGAGAACTGCGGCAAAACCGTCCCGAGCGGCTTCAAAACGGCCTTCCTGCTCGCCAATGGCCACAAACTGCTCCTCGCGATACAGAGCCATGGCCAGCAGGAGCTGGGCTTGACGCCGCAAATCCGTGAGACTGGGCTCCTTGGGAGCTTCCATCCCGGTCAGCTGCGACTTGATGTCCATTGTCGTGTCGGTGTAGAAATTATCGAGTCCCGCAGCCTGATAGGCCTGCATGTCCGAGGACTTGGGGAAACGTTCGCCGAATTCCATGTAGCTCCTGAGCATGCTTCGCACCTCGGCGGGAGCCAACGGCAGATCGGCCGAACGCCAGCGGGGCTGATCCGTGACCATGTCCACGCCCGGATCGAGAAAAACAACGCCGTCCGGAAGGGGGCCGCGACCCAGTTTCGGATGCAGCCAGGGAAAATGCACCACCATATCGCTCATCTGTCTCTCTCCTTACTTGCAATCATTTGTCATCGGGAAGCTCGTGACGACGGCAACGTCCCAGGCAATGGGGCAGACGCAACACGCAGACTCCTTCCATGAAATGTCTGCAAAGAACATCCCCGGCATCATCCTGCAGGGCATTGAAATTTGCACAGTCCCAGTCAATGTTCAAGGCTTGGGACATGCGATGTTCCCAAATTTGTCCAGCTTCCTCGGAGGTCAGGCCCAAAATTTCACCCCGCACCACAAACTCGTCGAAACGGCCTTCGAGGGTTCGCAGCACCGTGCAGGAAAATTCGGCGCGCAATCCCGGATTCACGGACTCTTCGTACATGCAGTAGCCGGCGACCCAAAAGCGGCAGGCGTCCCCGGGCATACGCAGTACCCGGCTCATGCCAGTCCTGCGCGACGACAGGCCCAGGCACCTGAAATCAGGGGACGGCTATTTGACAAATACATTCCATCCCTTCGGAAACCAAGGTTTTTCTTCCGCAAGGAAGAGTTGACCTGTCCGGAACGCTATGTGTATATGAGGCCCAATCATTCCCGAGGAGGCATACATGTTTGGCATTGGTATCCCTGAGCTTCTAATAATACTGGTCATCGTCCTGGTCATTTTCGGGGCCAACAAGTTGCCTGAAATCGGTTCAGGTATGGGCCGCGCCATAAAAAACTTCAAGAAAGCCACCGGCGAACCTGAAGAAATCGACGTCACACCCAAATCCGATTCCAAGGACGCATCCGACAAGAAAGAATGAACTTACCCAGTTTTCCACAAAAAATCCCGGCCCAACCGGGATTTTTTGTTCACCCTATCTGACCTCCACGGTCAGGCCCTGAGTCTTGGCAGCATCCCCCAGACGCCTCGCCAAGGCATCCCTGGACCGTGTCTGAATACGCCAGACACCGACCATGCCAGCCCCGTCCATTTCCACGCCCACCAGGGTCTTTTGCTGGATTTCCCCGCTCCATGAGTCCATGAGCCTGTCGAACTCCATGGGGCCCATGCTGGACAGCCAGCCCGAAACACGGACCAGCAGACCCGACTCGCCCTGAACCGCAAGCCCGGGACGGGAAAAGAAATCTTTCCACACCGCAAACCAGACCTCGTCCAGGGTCTTGGCCGTGTGGAAGGATTTCCATTCGCCCAGAGTCAAAACCCCGGTCCAGGCGCCCATCTGGGAAAGCTCAAGGACAGGCACGGCCGGGTCCTGGTTCACGGTGGGTTTCAGGCCGGAAAGCTCCTGCAACGCACCAAGTCCCTTGGTACGGGAAGGCTCCACTCCAGTCAGTCGCAACACATAGGGCCACTGATCCCGGGCCGTGAACAAGACGCCGAGGTCGCGCAGCCGGGTTTTGAGACCAGGGCCGTGAATGCGTACCGCCAGCGTGCGCGAGGCGTCCGTGGCATTGACATCGGCATCGCCGGTAGTCGCCACCTCGCTGTAGCCCAGGATGAGCGCATCCCGCTCCTTGGAGAGAATGCCCATGAGCACATCCATGCGCGACTGCGCAAGCTGCGTCCCGAGAATGGCCTCGATCTCCTGTGCCAGGGCCGCATCGAACGCTCTTTCCACGAACGGAGCCTGGCCTTTGCCTCCGTCCGCGGGCACGATCACCCGCTGATCCGCAACGGCAGGCTGGACGCCGGACAGAATCAGCATCAAACAAAACACGCATCTGAGCATGGGGGGTTCTCCTTCAGACGTAAATACTACAGCGAGCCCCGGTGGGCCGCAACCTCGACACGAAAAGGCTCAAGAGGCGCAAGCAGAATCCAGGAACCGGGCGGCCCGGGCCACGATGCCTTCCACATCTTCGGAGTGGTGCCAGAAAATCTCGCTATCCTTGTTGAACCAGGTAAGCTGGCGCTTGGCATAGGCCCGGGTGCTGCGCAGCCAGTCACGGCGGGCCTGATCAAGACTCAGACCGTCAAGCAGGACCGCCAGCAGCTCCGGGCAGCCGATGCCGGAAAAGCCCGGTGCCGCTCGATTTGGGCACCGCTCGTAGGCCAGCCGCACCTCCTCCCGGGCACCCGCCTCGAGCATCAGGTCGATGCGCCGGGCCAGGCGCGGCGTCAGGGAGTTCAGATCGGCGGAAATCCCGATTTTGAGCACCCGCAAGCCCGCTGGCCGGGAGGTTTGGGCGTGCCACCAGGTCAGGGTCCGCCCGGTGGCGGCAATGACTTCCAGGGCGCGACAGATGCGCTGAGGGTCGTTGGGATGAATTTTGGCGGCATAGTCCGGATCCAGAAGCTGCAAACGGCCGTGCAGTATCTGCGAACCATGGGCCCGGCACTCGCCGACCACGTCCTCGCGGATACGCGGATCGATGTCTGGAATGGGAGCCAGGCCGTCGACAAGACTTTTCAGGTAAAGGCCGGTCCCTCCGACAAGAATGGGCGCCAGCCCCTGGTCCCGGTAGGCTCTTGCCTGGTCCATGATCTCAACGGCAAAGGCTCCGGCGCGGACGGGAGTGCTTATGGGCAGGTAACCGTACAGGGCATGCGGGCAGACGGCCCGTTCCTCTGCCGTGGGCTGGGCCGTAACCACTCCAAGCCCGGCATAAACCTGCCGGGAATCGAAGTTGACCACTGCGCCGCCAAGCGCCCGGGCCAAGGCCAGGGCTGCGGCGGTCTTGCCCGTGCCCGTGGCCCCGACCAGACAAAGAAGCGAAATGTCCGTCATGTCCGCTGCGGTTCTCCGGAATCAGGCAGTGCCATGGCGTTTCGTTTTTCATTCATGCGCGCGACCACCCGGGCGAGGATGCTTTCGGGCACCAGTCCCTCGACGACTCCGCCGAGCCTGGCCACATCCTTGATGATGGTCGAACTGATGTAAAGCCAGCGGTAATCCGTCATCATGAAGACGGTGTGGATGCTGGGCTTGAGTTTTCGATTCATGAGGGCCATCTGGAATTCGTATTCGAAATCCGAGACCGCTCGAAGTCCGCGCAGGATGGTGTTGGCGCCCTTGCTTGGCACGTACTCGACCAGGAGCCCGGAAAAACCCTCCACCTCGACACGCAACTGGCCGCGAAAAACCTCGCGGATCATCTCCACCCGCTCATCGAGGGTAAAAAGAGGATTCTTGCCCGAATCCTTGGCCACGGCCACGATGACCTTGTCGAAGACTTCAAGCCCCCTGCGCACCAGACTCAGATGCCCGTTGGTGAAAGGATCGAAGGTGCCCGGATAGACCGCCACCCGCTCTAGTTTCTGCGCCATATGCAAATCCTTGTTTGCCCGTAAAGTTTATCCCGCAGCAAAAGCAGCTCCTGCCTTGGAGGATTCTCGAACCTGAGCCCCGCCTCCACCTCGACGCACACGATCCCGCCCTGCGCGAGCGCTCCGTGTTCCAGCAGCAGGCCTAGAGTGGGCAGCAGCAGGTCCTTACCGTATGGCGGATCGATGAAGACGAGCTCGAATGATCCGCGGCCGCCGACAAGCCAGCGCAGGGCGTCTGCCTTGACCACCCCGCAGCGCCGCCGCTCCACGCCAAGCGCCTCCAGATTGCTCCGGATGAGCGCCGCCGCCTGGACCGCCTTTTCCACGAAGACGGCGCTTTGGGCGCCCCGGCTCAGGGCCTCGATGCCAAGTGAGCCGCTGCCCGCAAAAATGTCCGCCACACGTGTCTCTCCCCAGTCCACGCCGAGGGATTCGAGCATGGAGAACAGGGACTCACGCACCTTGCCCGTGGCGGGCCGGTAGCCCGGCCCCTCGGTGGTGCGAATCTGTCTGCCCCTGTACTCCCCGGCGATGATGCGCACGCCCTAGTCCTGCGTGGTTTTTTGTTTCTGCTCAAACATCAGCTCCGACAAAATGGAACTGAAGCGCGAATTGATGGCCAGCAGGCTGCCGCGAATCTCCACCTGGCTGGTCATACCCATGCGCTGCAGGTATTCGACCCGGTCCTGAACCTGAGCCAGCTTTCCGGCGGTCTCTTCCAGCAGGTACTCCCAGTCGATGCGCGGGGCAGCGAGGGTTGGCCGGGCGGTCAGCTCGAAGCGGCCGCCCTTTTCGAGCAGGCATTCGTCCAGATAGTCGGGAATGTGTACGTTAAGGTTGAATTTCTCCCGGATCAGTTCGGCCAGGACCTTTTGTCCCGAATGCTCGCCGTGAACCAGATAGACCTGCACTTCGGGGCTGCGAAAATGGGACAGCCAGTCCAGAATCTGAGTCTGTCCGGCGTGGCCCGAAAAACCGCCGATGGTGAAAACCTTGGCCTTGACCGACAGCTCCTCCCCCAGAATCCGGATGCTCTTGGCCCCGTCGACGATGCGGCGGCCCGGCGTACCCTCGGCCTGGAAGCCCACAAAGACGATGGAGGCGCCCGGTTTCCAGATGTTGTGACGCAGGTGGTGCTTGATGCGGCCGGCGTTGGCCATGCCGCTGCCCGCGATGACGATGGCCGGTTCCTGGGACACGTTGATGGCCCGCGACTCGTCCGGGGTCAGCGTGAAGCGCAGGTTGGGCAGCTCCAGCGGGTTCTTGCCGTTCCTGACCAGTTCCTTGGTCTCCTGGTCGTAGTAGTCCCAGTGACGCCGGAAAATCTCCGTGGCCTTGATGGCCAGAGGGCTGTCCACATAGACGGGCATGTCGTCGGGCAGCAGGCCTTCCTCGTGCAGGAGATGCAAACTGTAGAGCAGCTCCTGGGTGCGTTCCACGGCAAATGCCGGGATGATGACCTTTTCCCCGCGTTCATAGCTGTAGGCGATGGCCTCGGCCAGTTCCTGCCGGCTCTGGGTCTCGTTCTTGTGATTGCGCGCTCCATAGGTCGATTCCAGGAAAAGAAAATCGGCCGTCTCCACGGTCTGGGGGTTGGGGACCAGAAGCTGGTTCGGACGCCCGAGATCTCCGGAAAAAACCAGCTTGGTCTCCTCGTCCCCTTCCTTGACCCACAACTCGATGAACGCCGAACCCAGGATATGTCCGGCGTCGTTGAAGATCACGCGGATGCCCGGGGCCGGCTCAAAAACCTGATTGTACTCCTGGGTCTTGAGCTGCTTGAGGGCTTTCTGGGCATCCTCCACCTTGTAAAGCGGCTCCACCGGCGGATCGCCTACCCGCTGCTTCTTGGTGCTGCGCCACTGCGCTTCGGTCTCCTGGATGCGGGCGCTGTCCTCGAGCATGATCCCAAGCAGGTCCTTGGTCGGGGCCGTGGTATAGACCGAGCCCTTGAATCCCTGGGACACCAGGCGCGGGAGCAGGCCGGAGTGATCGATGTGCGCATGCGTGAGCAGGATGAAATCCAGGGATTCGGGACGATACATGCCGTTCTCGTCCCAGTTGCGTCCCTCGATGCTCCTGTTGCCCTGATGCATGCCGCAATCGATGGCGAAGCGGGCATTCTCGCACTCGAGCACATAACACGAGCCGGTTACGGTGCGAGCCGCGCCAAGAAAAGTTATCTTCATAAATTTCTCCATTTATTACAGACACATAAACCTGAAACAAAATATCAGCCCATTGCCCTGCTCCATCCGCTTGTGCTAGCGCTCCCGGGATAAGCACACATCAAGGCCTTGGGCCGTAAAACAACCCTTTTCCATCAAAGACCACATCATGATCAACCTGGACAAACTCAGCGACCGCGACCTGCCTCCCTTGAAACCGATGGTCCTCAGGCTGTGGCAGCTCCTGAACGCCCAGAACACCCGCCTGCAGGAGATCGTCGAAGCCATGAGCGCGGAACCGGTGCTCTGCGCGCGCATCATGGCCATCTCCAATTCGCCCCTGTACCGGGGGCTGGAGGAAATCAACAGCCCGCAGAAGGCGCTGGTCCGGTTGGGCTTAAACGAGGTCAAGGGAATCGTCTACTATTTGACCCTCTCGGACTCGGTGCGCAAAAACGCCTTTCCACCCTCGTTCTCGATACGCAAATTCTGGACTCACAGTCTGAGCACGGCGCTTCTGTGTAAAAAGCTGGCCCAGTTCTACCCGCATCTTTTCCCCATGACCCCGGAGGAACAGGACAGCATCTACCTGGCCGGCCTGCTGCATGACATCGGCTATGTGGTCATGGCTTCGCTCCTGCCGGGAGAATTCACGACCATGACCAAACTCTGGGAAGCGGGAGGGAGTTCGCCCCTTGAGATCGAGGATGAGCTCTTCGGCGTCAGCCACCCCATCCTGAGCGCCAAGGCGCTCAAATTGTGGAAATTTCCGAAAAATGTCCAGCTCGCGGTATACGCCCACCATCGCACCATTTCCGACGACTCTCCGCCACCGGCCATCATGCTCCTCAAGCTCGCCGATTATCTGGCCACCGAGACGGGGTATCACTTCAACCCCATGTTCACAGCTGAACTCAAGCGCCTGACGCTTCCCGTCTTTCTCTTGGAGAACGACTTCCAGCCGGTGATCGAGGAAGTGGCGCTGAAAGTGGAGATGCTTGTCAGCCAGGCGTTCGATTGACGATCAATCCTTGGGGACAAGAGTCTGCGCGACCTGAAGATTGAGGTCCACGGTACCCGTATAGCCCATGATTCCCTCGGACATGGGCTCCGCCATCTTCTCGCACAGCCAGCCCCACAGCACATCGCCGGTGCGCCCGAACTGCCTGTAGTCCCCGCGCACGCGCACGCACAGATACCGCGCCGCAAGAGAGACATGAGTGGATGACTCAGTATTTTCCTGAAACTGGTACTCGCTGATGACCGAGGCCAGACGCGCCAGCAAAAAGCGCGTCCCCTCCTCGTTGAGGTCGGGAGAGATGAGACACAGAAAACCGTTGTTCATGGATGCCAATCGATCATAATTGCGCAGCTGCCTCCTGAGCGACGACCAGATTCCATCCCTGAACCACTCCAGCCAGGCTTCCCCATAGCTGACGCGCAAGCCGCCAAGGCCCGGCACGGCGAGGATGCTCATGGAAAGCCAGCCATCCCGGCGGCCGATGCGGTTGACCTCCTCATGGAGAAATGTGCGCAATCCTTCCGAGGTCAGAAGGCCGGTCTCCGTGTCAAAAATCCGCGAGGCTCCAAAATCGCGACACCGCGACATGGCGCGCAGACCGCGCTTGATCTTCCACTCGAGTTCAAGGTCCATCCACGTTCCGAGCATGTAGTCGTCGATGTCGTCGGGGCTGTTGAAGACGGTGACCAGGTCCTCTTCGGGACCAACCAGGATGATGTAGGCAGGAGACAGGGAACGCCGGGCCTCACGGGCCCGAACCAGAGTGCAGAGTTCCAGGCCCGAGATGTCGATGCCGCGAGAGGCGACCAGCAGGCAACTGTATTCGGTGTCCTCGCTCAAGGCCAGGGCCTTGAGGTGTCCGCGTACATGGTCGACCTGCACGTCGAGCCTTTCAAGCACGATTGTCATTTCCCGTGCGAGGTCCTCATCCGGTTCGACGACCAGAAATCGAAACCGATCTTTTTCCAGGGGGGATGTAATCATGCGTGCTTTCTCTGATTCCGGCAGATGTGAATGGAAAATCGCCTGGATTTGACAAGGTTTCCGGGTAGCAGACGAGCGGGCTCCTTGTCCACAAACCGGGCGGGATGGCCCGCCTTAAGATTTTGCCCTTGACCGCATTATTGTGTATTGAGCCCTGACTACTGCGGAAGCCATGCATGCATAATCCATTCAAATCCCTAGATAAAGACCCGTCTCTGCGGTCCCGGCTGAAGAAAAAGCCCCCGCGCGGAAAAACCGCGCCGTCCAAGGCCGCGAGCAGTGACGACAAGACCGGTGACCACCAGTCCGAGGAAGAGCTGTTTATGCACGCCTTCTCCGACGTCGCGCCCTTGTCCAAGGGCGGCCGCGACATCGCCGGAGCGCCCAGTCCCAGGGAGGTCACTGCGCCTGAGGCGCCGTCCTTTGCCCGCCTGCTGGAAGAAAACATCGAATTCGACATGGAGTACACCCACGAATTCATCACAGGCCAGATCCGGGGCTTGGACGCCAAGATCTTCCGCAAGCTCAAATGCGGGGAATTCAGCGTTCAGGGGCATCTCGACCTGCACGGCATGAACACGGACCAGGCCAAGATCGCGGTGATCGACTTTTTGCGGCGCAGCTACATGGAAGGCAAGCGCTGCGTGCTGCTCATCCCCGGCCGGGGACGAAACTCTCCCATGGGCCAGGGCGTGCTGCGGCAGGAACTGACCAACTGGCTGACCCAGGCTCCGCTCAAGCGCATCACCCTGGCCTTCACCACCGCTCTGCCCAAACACGGCGGAAGCGGCGCGGTCTATCTGCTCCTGCGCCAGGTGCGCAAGGATCAGGGCAAGATCGCCTGGGAAAACATCTTTACAGACCTCGACGGCTGATTTTTTCGAACATCTCCACCAAAGGACCAGAACATGGGCTTTTTCTCACGCATAAAAAAACTCTGGGGAGCCGAAGGCGAGCCCCGGGACGAGTCATTGTCGCCGCAGGCGTCCGCACAGGCGCCCGAAGGGGCTCCCTCGGAAGCGCCCACAATCCGGGAACTTCCAAAAATCGAAGAGGAACCCGAGGGCCACGAACCGCAAGCCCCGCAGGACGCAACGCCTCCCCCCCCATCGCCCGAACCAGAACCTGAGGGCGGACCGGTAAACGAAACCGATCCAGCGCATGAGGCCCAGCCCACCGCAAGAGCGGACGTTTCTTCCGGGGAGACCGCAACGCGCCGGGAAGGTGGATGGCGCAGGCTGTTCGGACTTGGCGGCAAGGCCGAAGAAAAGGCGCCCGCCGCTGAAAGTGCGCCGCAGGAAGAGACGCGCGCCACACCTGCCCCCGAAATGCTTTTCCAGGAAAAACCGGTCGCCAAGGATGAGCTTGCGCCCTGGCAGAAATCACTGCAGCAGGCCCTGGGCGAAGCGGAGCCGAAGCTCTCGACCTGGATGGTTCACATTCTGGACGGGGTTACCAGACGCGGTGACGTTTTGTGGGAGCGGCTCAGGTTTCTTTTTGCCCAGCTCGAAGTTCCGACCGAGGAGGCGCAGGATTTCATCCGCCGCTTCGACAAATGGCTTCTGGACATGGAGTACGACCATGTCGATGAATTCCGCTCCGAGTTGCAGTACCGCATGGCCCTGGCCCTTGAGCTCGAAGACGAGGAAGACGAACGCAACAGACTTTTCCTGAAGCTCTCCGCAGGCCTCGGCAAGACCCGCGAGCAGCTGACCATGCGCATCGACCAGCTCCTGTCCATGACCGGCAAATACGACGACGCGTTCTGGGAGGAATTGGAAGAAATCCTGCTCATGGCCGACGTGGGCGTCAACGCCACCCAGGAACTCTCGAAGCGCCTGCGGCCCAAGCTGCGTCAGGCTGCAGAGAGAGACGCGGCGACCTTCAAGACCCTCATGAAGGAAGAGCTGGCCTCCGTTTTCATCGAACCGAAAGCGCCAAGAATCCCCCAGCTCCCGGAAGTGGTGCTCATGATCGGCGTCAACGGCGCGGGCAAGACCACCACCATCGCCAAGCTGGCCCATCGTGCCCAGATGCAGGGTCGCAAGGTCCTGGTCGCGGCCGGGGACACGTTCCGCGCGGCGGCCATCGAACAGCTGCAGGTCTGGTCCAAGCGGGTCGGAGCCGGGTTCTACGCCAAGGCCCACGGCAGCGACCCGGCGGCCGTGGCTTTCGAGGCCGTGGAGCACGCCATGAAGGAAGGATACGATCTGGTCTTCGTGGATACGGCCGGACGCCTGCAGACCAAGCACAATCTCATGGAAGAACTGAAAAAAATAAACAGGGTCCTGGGCAAGAAGCTCGAAGGAGCGCCGCACCGGACCATCCTGGTGCTGGACTCGACCACCGGCCAAAACGCCCTGTCCCAGGTCAAGCTCTTCTCCCAGGCATCGCCCGTGGACGAAATCGTGCTGACCAAGCTGGACGGTACGGCCAAGGGCGGGATCATCGTGGCCATCGCGCTCGAATTCAAGATCCCCATCAGCTTTGTCGGCCTTGGTGAAAAAATGGAAGATCTGCGCCCCTTCTCGGGGCAGGAATTCGCCAGCGCCCTTTTCGATTGAATCAGTGCGGGCAGGTTCATCCTGCCCGCTTCATGACCCCTCGCCCGGAATCGTTGCAGCCAAGACCCTGCGCAGCATCTCCACCCTGCGTCGATTCGCCCCCATGTCCCACCAGCCTAACCGGGACGCCGAGCGGACCTGAACGACGTCCCCGTCCAGCCTGCATTCCAGATCGTCCACAAAGCCGAAGACGCGGGAACGGAAGGTCGCGTGCAGATACCCCTCTTCCTCGCGCTCGATGCTCCCACCCTGGGAGACTATGGCCAGACGCAGACGACCCCAGCCATCTTCACCCTGGAGTTCAAACGACTGCACGTCACCGCCGGGCGCTTCCGAAGTGACGCAGTTGGGCGAGGCCGGGCATGGCCGCAGGCGGCCGCCTTCAAGACCCTGGCCGGTAGCCACTGAACAGGAGGCAAGACCGAGACAGACAAGGATCGCCAGACAGGACTTTTTCATACGCTTTCCCTCGTGGTTTCACATTTTGTGACAATCCCGGATGGCGAGAAGCAGGCCATGGGCAGCTCTCAGTCGGAATCAAAGGCGGACAAAAGGCTCTCCACCTGCACGGAATGGACACAGGGCCAATCCGGCAAATGCGCGGCCGCGAAGCCCGGCATCTCAAGCCGCCAGTGGTGCAGATAAAGCCCGCCGGGCTCGCCTGCGCCATAGACCGGATCACCGATCAGCGCATGCCCGGCATGGGCGAGATGGGCACGAATCTGATGCCTGCGGCCCTTCAAAATTTTCACCAGCAGCAACGTGTCGCCGTCAACCTCGCACACAGCACGAGCCCGGGTCCAGCGCAGAGGCTCGTCCTCTTCCGCGGTCACTCGCACGACGCGGCGCCTGTCATCCAGAATCCGTTCCCGGGAATCCAGACCATGGACGATACCGCTAGCCAAGGCCAGATACCACTTGCGGACCTGCCCGGCGTCCTGCCAGCTCTTGTAAGCCGACGCGGCCTCCTGATCGCCGGCAGCCAGAACCAGCCCGCTGGTCAAGTGGTCCAGCCGATTGAGCAGCTCCCAGCCCTCAAGCCCCAGCCCGGGCAGGCAGGATTCAAGGCACGACGCACCCCGGCCCGCCACCGTATGCAGGCCGCCCGGCTTGAGCAGCGCCGCGAAGCTCTCGTTGCGGGCGACAACACGGATATCCTGACAGGCGGGAGCGATATCCCCGGGCATCGTCACCCTGACATGCTGCCCGGGCCGGATGATCACGCCCTTGGCACACGGACGCTCATCGACCAGGACCTGCCCTGCCTCGATCAGGGCCCGGCAGCGTCGGAGGCCGAATCCCAGATGCAGGGCCAGAGCCTTGTCCAGTCGGGCAGGCGGAAGCTCTTCGGAATAGAAAAATGAACTTGTCATGGAAATGCCGGTGAGTCAGGACGCAAGCCGAAGGCAACGATCCTGATTGCTAGGGTGATGAAAAGGCGCGATCGGGACTCATTGCCGGGAAAATCCGGGCTGCTCCTGTTCGACAATGGACATCCAGGCCGCGGTCAGGTCCTTGTCCCACTGCGTGCCCGCTCCCCGGTCCAGGGCGTACATGACCTTGCTGAGGGGCAGGGACTGGCGATAGGCGCGGTTGGAGGTCATGGCCTCGTAACTGTCCACCAGACAGATGATGCGGGCCATGAAGGGCACGGCGTCACCCATCAGGCCATCGGGATAGCCCTGGCCGTCCATGCGCTCATGATGATGGTAAATGATCTCCGTCACGTCGTTCATCGCACCGACCTGGCCAAGAATCTCTCGGCCCATGGAGCTGTGACGCTTCATGTTCTCATATTCGGCATCGGTCAGGGCGCCGGGCTTGTTCAGGATATGGTCCGGGATACCGATTTTTCCAATATCATGAAGCATTCCTGCTATATGCAATCGATCAAGCTCCTTGCTTCCAAGCCCCAGCGTGCGCCCCAGACGGCAAGCATACTCGGCCACGCGCTCGGAGTGCCCACGGGTGTAATAATCCTTGAGTTCCACGGCCTGGGCGAAAGAGCGGATTACATCCTGATTCATGGTCCGCAGACGCGAATAGAGGTGGGAGTTTTGCAGGGAAGATGCCGTGTGGGAGGCAAACACGCCCAGCAGTTGCAGATCCTGCTCGCAATAGAGATGGTTCTCCCTGTCGCGAACCAGGGTGATGACTCCGATGCGCTTCTGCGGCAGATCCAGCGGAACGGCCATGACCGAATAGGGAAACCCACCCGGGAACAAGGACAAATTGAAGGAAGATTGCTGCAGGGTAAACTGGTCCAGAAGATAGGATTTGCCCTGGCGCAGAATCCGCTCGCACAGCTTGGTCACGAAAACGCGCAGCACCTCGTTGGTTTCAAAAAGGCTGCCCTGCATGAGAGTCGGGCCGCGCTCCAGCATTTCCGGCAGGAGCAGACAGATCGCGTCGGGGGAAAAATTCTCGCGCAGATGGATCAGGAACTCCTCCACCACGGCCACATGGTTGAGCTGGGTGCCGAGCCGCTTGCTCAGATTGAGCATGCGCACCACGGAGGAGAGCTTCTCCTGTTCCTGACGACTCCGGCGCTGTTCGAGAATGGAGCGCACCCGCAAAAGCAGATGCTTGATGTCGAAAGGCTTGGCGATGTAGTCAGCCGCGCCGTTCTTCATGATGTCCACGGCGGTTTCCGTGGTCCCGTAGCCGGTCATGACCAGAAAATCCACGTCAAGCTGATGCTTGCGTATCTGGCTCAAGAGATCCTGGCCGTTCATGTCGGGCATGCGCAAATCGCTGATGACAAGATCAAAGGCACCCGTCCCGAGCTTGCACAGAGCATCTTGCCCGTTGGCGGCCAGGGTCACGTCATAGCCGACGCCGGAAAGTGCCTCTTCGCAGATTTCCCTGAGCGCAGGTTCGTCATCCACCACCAGCACATGAAAAGCTGTAGTCATTTTCTCACTCCTCCGGAAAGATCACCGGCTATGAACGCGCAGGATCATCCAGAGTTCCAAAATATTTTTGTACTCGCCCTTTTTAGTGAAAAAACAAAACTCTGACAACACGATGAAAAACAAAAATAATCCTTGCCAACCAAAATCATCTTGGCTAGATAGCATTTCCTCAATCGGGATGTGGCTCAGGCTGGTAGAGCGCTGCGTTCGGGACGCAGAGACCGGAGGTTCAAATCCTCTCATCCCGACCATAAGAAAACAAGGGGTTAGATATAAAAGTCTAACCCCTTTTTCTTTGCCCAAATATCCTTCCCCGCACTATTCCCCGCACGGTCCGTTTTTAGTTTTTTCAAGACTGCCTAAACATCAGCCTTCGCGACCAAAAAAAAGTTGACATCGACTAACTTTTAAAACAAGGAAACAATCACCGGTCTGGGCCATTGCTTTTTTGTTTACAAAAAAAGTTAGCCAAGTGAAATAATTTTGCGGAGACAATTTTTCTTTTAATCAACAGCAGCATCTTATCTACTTTTTATTTTTGAACAAAAATTATTAAAATGGGCGCAACTCGCCAAATGGAGTTACTGTGAACAAAAAATTTACCCTTTTGCTGACCCTGATTCTGGCCCTCGTGTCCGCCATCCCGGCTGCCGCAGGAGATTTGGTGGTTTATTCTGCACGGGCAGAGCAGCTCATCAAGCCTCTTTTCGATGCTTACACAGCCAAGACTGGTGTAAAAATCCAGTACGTGACCGACAAGGAACCGGTGCTCCTTGAGCGACTCAAGGCCGAGGGCGAACGCACCCCTGCCGACATGCTGATCACCGTCGATGCCGGCAACCTCTGGCTGGCGGGGGAGGCTGGCGTAATTTCGCCAGTGCAGTCCGCAACCCTTGCAGCCAACATTCCCGACCACCTCCGCGATCCCGGCAACAGGTGGTTTGGCTTGTCGCTGCGCGCCAGGACCATTGTCTACAACACCGGCCAGGTGAAGCCCGCCGACCTGACTTCGTACGCCGCCCTGGCAGACCCGGAATGGAAGGACAGGCTGGTGCTGCGCACATCCAAAAAGGTCTACAACCAGTCCCTCGTGGCGGCCCTGATTGCCGAACTCGGCGAAGCCGAAGCGGAACGCGTCGTCGCTGGCTGGGTCGCGAACATTCCCGTCGCACCCTTCGCCAATGACAACCAGGCCATGGAGGCCGTGGCTGCCGGCGTAGGCGACGTGACCATCGTAAACACCTATTATTTCGGAAAGTTGATGAAAGAGAAACCCGATGCACCGCTGGCTCTTTTCTGGCCCGATCAGGCCGGGACAGGCGTCCATGTCAACGTCTCAGGGGCCGGTATCACCACCCACGCCAAGCACAGGGAAGAGGCCGTAAAATTTCTCGAATGGCTCTCCTCCGGCGAGGCGCAATCCATGTTCGCAGCACTGAACATGGAATACCCTGCAAACCCCTCCGTGCCCGCCGATTCTGCGGTGGCCGCATGGGGCGACTTCAAGGCCAGCACCCTGAACGTGGCCAAATACGGTGAGTATCAGACCCAGGCCATCAAGCTCATGGACCGGGTCGGCTACAAATAATGGCATTCCCTCATCGGGACATGAGTACGAAGGCGGGGGGACTCTCCCTCCGCCTCCGCACCTTCCGCATGCACTCTCCCGGCACGCTCCTGGCTGCATCCGTGTGCGCGGCCATGGCCGTAACCCCGGTCGCGGTTCTCCTGTATTCCTTCCTGACCCCGGAACAGGACATATGGCGGCACCTGGCCGAACATGTCCTGCCCGGTCTCGTGGGAAACACCATCGCCCTGCTGGCTCTGGTCATCCCCATGACCGCATTCCTAGGCGTCGGCCTTGGGTGGCTCACTACCGTTTGCGACTACCCGGGCAGAAAATTCTTCTCTTGGGCATTGACGCTTCCCCTTGCAGTGCCGCCGTATGTTTACGCCTTCGTGTATCTTGGCCTGCTCGACTTCGCCGGCCCCGTGCAGACGACGATCAGACAGGTTTTCCCCGGCGTGGGCTTCGTGGACATCCGCAATGTCTTCGGGGTGGCAGCCATCCTCTCGATGGCTTTTTATCCTTACGTTTACCTGCTTTGCCGTAGCGCTTTTCTGACCCAGGGCAGAACAGCGATGGAAGCGGCCAGGACACTCGGCCTCTCTCCGTCAAAAGCATTTTTCCGGGTGGCCATCCCCATGGCCCGGCCCTGGATCGCGGCCGGCGTGACGCTCGTCTGCATGGAAACCCTGGCCGATTTCGGGGCAGTTTCAATCTTCAACTACGACACCTTCACCACTGCGATCTACAAGGCTTGGTTCGGCCTGTTTTCACTCAAGGCCGCTTCCCAGCTCTCCGCAGTGCTCGTTGCCTTCGTCCTTGTCATGCTGGCCTTGGAACAACGTTTCCGAGCCCGACTCCGCTTTACCGAAGCCGGAAGGTCGGGCACGCCTGCGCTGCACCTGCGCCTGACCGGTGCGGGCAAATGGCTTGCCTTCGCCCTTTCGTCACTGATCTTTGTCTTCGCCTTCGCCGTTCCCTGTCTGCAACTCCTGCTCTGGGCCTGGAAAGCGGCAGGGCCTAACACCGCGCGTTATCTTCAGCTTGGCAAGGACACGCTGATACTCGGTTTGATGACGGCTGTGGCCACTTCCGCCGTCTCTCTCCTGCTGGCTTACGCCAGGCGCAGCAACCCCGGAACGGGCTGGATCATCCGCATCGCAACTCTCGGCTATGCCATGCCCGGGACAATCCTCGCCGTGGGCATCTTTATTCCAGCCGCCTTTATTGACAACACCATGCTCGATTTCATTGCCTCGGCGACCGGGGTGCCGATGAGCCCGTTTATCCAGGGTTCGCTGGCCCTGCTCGTCATTGCATACACGGTCCGTTTCCTGGCGGCAGGCTTCGGGTCCGTCGACAGCGCCATGCAACGCATCACGCCATCGGTCGTCGAAGCGGCCAGAACCATGGGCTGCCACGGTGCGGCGCTCGTCAGGCGTGTCCATCTGCCCATGACCCGCACCGGCATCCTCACGGCCGCAGTCCTTGTGCTCATCGACGTCATGAAGGAACTCCCCGTAACCCTCATGATGCGGCCTTTCGGGTGGGACACGCTGGCGGTGAAAATCTACGAATTCACTTCGGAAGGAGAATGGAAAATGGCGGCGACCCCGGCCCTTGTGCTGATCGCGGCGGGACTTGTACCCATCATGCTCCTGACCGGAAAAACCGAAACACGGAACAAATCATGACGACTTTCCTGAGCGTGGAAGCGCTGTCCAAGAGCTATGGTTCCAGTCCGGTGGTCGACAACATCTCGTTTTCCCTGGATCGCGGGGAGATCGGATGCCTGCTTGGCCCCAGCGGATGCGGCAAAACGACTCTGCTTCGCAGCATCGCGGGATTTGAGAACATCGAGTCCGGCAGCATTGTCCTTGATGGCGAGATTGTCTCCGGACAGCGCTTCGTGCCCGCGGAACGCCGTCGCATCGGCATGGTATTCCAGGATTACGCCCTGTTTCCACACCTAACTGTGGCGCGAAACGTGGCCTTCGGACTGTCAGGTTTGAACGCCGCGCAAATAGCCCGAACCGTCGATTCCCTGCTGGAAACCGTAGGACTGACCAACGCGGGCTCAAAATACCCCCACGAACTCTCCGGAGGCCAGCAGCAGCGAGTCGCCCTGGCCCGCGCCCTCGCCCCCGAGCCCCGACTGCTGCTCATGGACGAACCATTCTCGAATCTCGATGTGTCCCTGCGGGAATCCCTGTCCATGGAAGTCCGCTCCATCCTCAAAGAACGGGGAACAACGGCCCTGCTGGTCACGCACAACCAGCAAGAGGCCTACGCCATGGCGGACAGGATCGGCGTCATCGCGTGCGGCACAATGCACCAGTGGGACACGCCCCTCGCTGTTTACCATCGCCCTGCGTCCACGGAGGTCGCAGGCTTCGTTGGCGAGGGTTCCCTCATCGTCGGAAAGGTCTCCGGCAACATCCTGTCCTGCGCTCTGGGAGAGTTCTCATCCGAGAGCTTAACCAATGTCTCCGCCATCAAGGTTCTCGTGCGCCCGGAAGACATTCTGCCTGATGAAGCCAGTCCCTTTCAGGCGCAGGTAGTCGGACGGACGTTCCGTGGCTCAAGTATTTTATATTCGCTGCGATTGGAAACGGGGGAAGTGGTTCTTGCTCAGATTCCGAGCCATCATGATCATTCGATCGGGCACAAGATTGGCATTCGCACCGATTTAAAACATCTGGTGGTGTTCCCGGGCTCTGCAACACTCCAGGCTCAGGAGTGCGTGCTGGAATAGCGACCTCTCGCCAAAATTTGTGACGAGAGGCTGACCAACCCCCATGACGCATTTGGTATGTAGGAACTGTGAGTGGAATGAGCATGAACACCCGGTCCAAAAGCCACCCCCCTGACTGCGCACAAAAAACGCCACCGAAGTTAAAGTCTTCAGTGACACACAAACCACCTTCATTAACCATGGTCTTCCAGATCAGAGACGCTGCGCTGCTGGACAAAGTGCTCATCGGAGACAAGGTCCGGTTCCGAACCGTTGAAGAAAAAAAGGGACACTCATAATTACCGACATGGAAAAGGATTTCTGATCCTGGCGGACCGCCTGTTTGGGTAAAGCACGAAGAATTCTCACTCTCCATACTTGGTCATCTTTGCGTGCAGCGTCTTGCGCGTGATGCCAAGCCGCCTGGCTGCCTCGCTCTTATTCCCGCCGGCTGCGTCCATGGCGTCGAGGATGGCCAACCGCTCCAGTTCCTCAAGCGTAATGTTGGCGAATCCGCCGTCCGGACGCCCGTATTCGCCCCCTGCTCCAGACAGTTGCGGGGGCAGGTCCCTTTCGCCGATGTATTCCCCCAGCGCCAAAACCACTGCCCGCTCCACGGCGTTCTCCAGTTCGCGGACATTGCCGGGCCAGGAGTGCTTGAGCAGACGGTCCATGGCCTCGGGAGTGTACCCCTTGATCCGCTTGTCGTTCTTTTCGGCAAAACGGCGCAGGAAGTTGGTAGCCAGCAGCGGGATGTCCTCCCCCCGCTCGCGCAGGGGTGGCAGGTTCAGGGTGACCACGTTCAGTCGGTAGTAGAGATCCTGACGAAAGCGCCGGGCCTCGACCTCGGCCAGAAGGTCACGGTTGGTGGCGGCCACGATGCGCACGTCGACCTTGAGGGTCTGGTCCCCGCCCACGCGCTGGATTTCCCGCTCCTGGATGACGCGCAGCAGCTTGACCTGCATGGAGAGTGGCATTTCACCTATCTCATCGAGAAAGATGGTGCCCTTGTCGGCAGCGAGGAAACGGCCCTCGCGCCGGCGCTCGGCGCCTGTGAAGGCGCCCTTCTCGTGGCCGAAGAGCTCGGATTCGAGCAACGTCTCGGTCAGTGCCGCGCAGTTCACGGCGATATAGGGCCCCTTTCGGCGCTGACTGTTGGCGTGGATGGCCCGGGCGATGAGTTCCTTGCCCGTGCCCGATTCACCGGTGACCATGACCGTGGCCTCGGACGGGGCGATGGTGGCCAGCATCTCCATGAGCCGGCGCATGGGCGGGCTCTGGCCGATGATGCCCCCGGGGTCGAAGGATGCGGCAAGGGTCTGGCGCAGAGCCCTGTTCTCGTCGCGCAGGGCCGCGTGGTCCAGGGCGCGGTCCATGGTCAGCCGCAGATCGTCGAAGTCCAGAGGCTTGGTCAGGTAATCGTAAGCGCCCGCCTTGATGGCCTCCACCGCCGTCTCCACGTCGGAATAGGCCGTCATGATCAGGATGGGGATGGCCGGGTTGTAGGCCTTGATCTCCTTCAGGGCCTCGATGCCCGAGATTCCGGCCATGCGCACGTCCATGAGGATGAGATCGAAGGCCTGCTCCCGACAGCGCGCGACAGCGGTTTCACCGTCGGACTCCGCCTCCGTGCGGAAGCCCCAGTCCGTCAGCAGGGTCTTCAGCATACCCCTGTGTCCTGGGTCGTCGTCGACAACGAGGATGTTGATCTTGGAAGGCTTCATGCCGGCCTCCCGCTCATGGGAAATTCGATGGTGAAGGCAGCCCCCCGGCCGACCGCGCTCTCGACCTTGATGACGGCGCCATGCCCCTCGACGATGCGGTGCACGATAGCCAGACCAAGCCCCGTGCCCGACGGCTTGGTAGTGAAGTAAGGATTGAAAATGTCCCCGAGGACATCGGGCGGCATGCCGTGGCCAGTGTCTTCGATGCGCAGGGACACGATGCCCGCCTCATGATCCGGGCATACCGAGATGAGCAGCGCCCCGCCCTGCTCCATTGCCTGCACGGAATTGAGAAAGAGGTTGAGCAAAGCCTGGGTCATGCGCTCGGGATCCAGGGTAATGGTCGGCAACGTCACGTCGCGCCTGAAATCGACCGCAATCCCCTTGGATGCGACGTCAGCATTGGCCAGGCGCAGAGCCCGCTCCACCACAGCGCCCAGGTCCTCGTCGCGCAACCTCAACTCGCCCGGCCGGGCGAACTCGAGCAGTTCAGAAACCACCCGGTTGAGACGATCCGCCTCCTGGACCATGGCCTGCGCCGCCTCCCGGTCCTGACCCTGAACCTTCCCGACGAGATAGGTGGCGAACCCCTTGATCGAGCTCAGCGGATTCCTGATCTCGTGCGCCACTCCCGCCGCCAGGCTGCCAAGGGCCGAGAGGCGCTCGTTGCGTCGCACCTGATCCTGCAATCGGCGCAGTTCCCCGAGGTCGCGCAGCAGAAAAAGGTGCCCCAGGAACCGGCCGTCACTATTGACAATGCGCGATGCGGCGATGCCGACGGGTATGCGCCGGCCACCCGAAGCCGTAAGCATGTCCTCCCGTTCCAGCAACTCTTCCGCCTCTTCGAGTTCACCCGTCAACCCGACCCAGTCAAAGCTCCCGAGACCTGACACAGGCATCCCCTCAATCTCAGCGATCGGCTTCCCGATGAGTGATGACGCTGCGGCATTGGCCAGCACGACCCGTCCGTCCGTATCCGTGGTCAGAAGCCCCAGGGGCAGACACGTCACAACCTCGGAAGCGAAAGCCTGCGTGTCCTGCAGAAGACGGCGGGAACGCCGGTAGCGTTCGGCCCAGAACAGCCCCGCTACCCCGCCCGCGCCGATGAGCACGGTCAGCGTCCCGATCATGGCACTGGTCCTGATTTCGTTGGTCATAGCCTCTTCTAGGGGGCGCGCGTCCTGCCCGAGAAAGATGACCGCCGGTTCCTCCTCTTTTTTGCCAATTCCACCTCCATTACGACCGAAGCCGGCCATGGGTCCGCACCACATGGACGGGTGGATGCCAGGAAGCGGGGAAAATTTCTTGTACACCTCGAAAACTTCATGGCCGTCGTCGGTTGTCAGGAAACGGCCCTTGCGCCCTTCTTCGGGAGAGATTTCGGATCGGGCACCCTGCGGATGGAGCACGGACCCGATGCGTGCCGGATCGTTGTGGGCCAGAATCGTCCCGCGCTCGTCGGTCACCGCCAGATAGACGATCCCGTGCTGTTTGGACGTCTCTTCCACCAGGGACTGGAAATAGCCCGGCCCCCCATGCATGCCCATTCCTATCCGCGTTCCGGCCTCCAGCGCCCAGAACAAGGCGTCTGCGTGATCGAGATAGTTCGCAATCATGTGCGCTCTGGTGCGCTGGAGATTCCCCGCAGCGAATATCGCGACTGCAAGCCCCAGGATGGTCACGAAGCCCACAGCCAGCCAGGGAGTTGTACGCTTTCGCTTCGGAAAGCCTGCAAATATGTTCATCTGTAACCTCACAGGACCACCTGTAACTTTTTTACCCGCTCTGTCCATCCCATTGTCACATATTTACCCGCTCATTCCTGCGCCAAATGCGTATCGGACTTGCTCGCAGACCGATATTTTCTTTAATTCCTGGCTGTTCAAAACAATTTGAAACTCTGGCACGCCGATTGCCTTAGTCATATTTCAACACGAGGAGAAAAACCGGAGGATATCATCATGTGGAATTGCGGAGCACTGCCCTGGTTCGGCGGCTGGATGGGTGGCCCCTCCCTGCTGGGCCTTCTGCTCGCAGCGGGCATCGGACTGCTTCTCTGGAACGCCTTCAAGCCGCGGCGACACCCGGGCTCATCGGCGGACAGGGCCGACTCGCTGGAGATACTGAAGCTCCGGCTGGCCAAGGGCGAAATCAGCATCGAGGAATTCAACACATTGAAATCCATAATTTGAACAAACACGGCCAAAGCATTGGTTCAAATGCAACATGTGACCCTTTCCGGGCTCGAACGTAATCATCAACCATCAAGGAGAACCCTCATGAAAATCAATCGCAGACTTGTCGCCACCTTCCTGACCCTGTCCCTCGTCACGGCCTTCGCTGGAGTCGCCTCTGCCCAGGGACAAGGAATGATGGGCGGCATGGGCAACATGACCCCGGAGAAGCAGGCAACGATGCAGAAACTTCATGCCGACTTCAACGCCGCCACGGCCGATCTGAACAAGCAGCTCTTCGCCAAAGAGTCCGAGCTCAACGCCGAACTCTATGCCGACAAGCCCGATGACAAAAAGGTTGACGCCCTGACGAAGGAAATCAGCGAATTGAACGCCAGGATCTATGCCGAACGTGTCAAGATGCACAAGTCCATGGCAAAAGAAGGCATCGTGCCTACAAAAGGACACGGCATGATGGGCGGCAAGGATGGCTGCCCGATGATGGGCGGCGGTATGAAGGGTGACATGAACCACGGGCAGGCCGGCGGAGGAATGCAGCACGGCGCGATGGGCGGCATGCAGCACAATACGCCCGACAACAGCGGCCAGGCGCCCGCCGACCACTCCGGACACGGAACCCCGGCGCAGCAGTAGCACAGCGGTGCCGAACACGGTGCACCCCTGCACTGACAATTTCCCAGGTCTGGTTCAAGACCGGGGGAATTGTCGGTGCAAATGGATGTAAAATTTTTCGTCGTCAAGACGAACACCCTGACGCCATGGCCTCATACCCTCTTGCGATGCATCACCTCATCGATCGTTTGCGATAATACGCGTTCATGATCATTTCCAGAACCACGAACATGGTGATCGGCATTGCCAGAAAATCGAGCGTGACCAGCGCCCCCATGCCGCGATTCGAAGATGTGATCAGCGGGAAGAGGTATCCCGTAGTTGATACCCAATGATTGCAAGTTCTACCCCACCATCCTGACCAACCAGCCCACGGCCGCGCATCCGGCCAAGGTCGAGCCCATGCCCATCTTGAACCGGGTCATCGCCAGGACCGCCGCAAAACTGAGTGCCACGGCCCAGAGATCCGCCGTCGCAAGGGTCGGAATTGGCAGGCGCAATCCTATCGGCCCCTGCCACTTGCCGACCTCGGAAAAAATCGTGTGCAACCCGAACCAGACCGATAGGTTCAGGATAACTCCAACCACGGAGGCGGTTACTCCTGCAAGGGCCGCCGACAGGGTCTGGTTGGAGCGGACCTGTTCGATATAAGGAGCGCCCAAGAATATCCACAAGAAACACGGCGTGAACGTGACCCACACAGTGAGCACACCCCCGAGGGCTCCGGCCAAAAGCGGCGGAAGAGCACCGGGACTGGCGTAGGCGGCCATGAATCCGACATATTGCAAAACCAGAATGAGCGGTCCGGGCGTGGTCTCGGCCATGGCCAGGCCGTTGATCATGTCTGTGGGGGAAAGCCATTGGTAGCCCTCCACCGCCTGCTGGGCCACGTAACTGAGCACCGCGTAGGCGCCGCCGAAGGTGACCACGGCCATCTTACTGAAGAAGACAGCCATTCGCGCATACACGTCGTCCCACCCGAAGAAGGTGCCGAGAAGCAGCACGGGCACGAACCAAAGCGGCAGCCAGACGGCCAGCACGCTCAAGCTGCGACGCAGCGAAGGCCTGGCATGGTCGAGCAGGGGCTCATCCGTCACATCTACTGCGCTATGCCCTGAAGAGCCGATCTGACTTCTACTTCTGAGCCAGCCCAGAATACCGGCTGAGAAAACGACCGCAGGGAAAGGCACGTCAAAGGCAAAAAGGGCAATGAAAGCCGACGCCGCCAACGCCATGGAAAAGCGAGTCTTCAGCGCCTTGCCGCCTACCCGGATCACCGCGCCAATGACGATGGCCAGCACGGCGGGCTTGAGGCCGTAGAACAGGGCGTCAACGGCCGGCACCTGGCGGTAGGCCGCGTACAGGGCGCTGAGCGTCAGCACGACGAAAAAGCCTGGCAGAATGAAGAGCGTACCGGCAACCAGGCCGCCCAAGGTCCGGTGCATGAGCCAGCCAACATAGGTAGCCAATTGCTGCGCCTCGGGGCCGGGCAGGAAATGACAGTAGTTCAGGGCGTGCAGGAAGCGATCGTTGCTGACCCACTTCTTTTCATCGACCAACACCTTGTGCATCATGGCGATCTGCCCTGCCGGGCCTCCGAAACTCAGCAGCCCGATTTTCAGCCAGACGAAAAAGGCTTCCCTGAAACTTGGAGGGGCTTGTGCGTTCATACCTGTTACGTACTCCTGCGCTTTGCGCCGCGCTCGAAATATTCATAGAGATTGTCGAGCAGGCGACCGCCTTGTTCGATCCGTTCGAGATCGTTATCCGTTCGAAGACAGATGCCGGCCAGAAGCGCAGCAAGCCCAGCCGATTCGGGGCGGACCGGCCGGGCCTCGTCCAGGTCGATGTCGTGAATGACCTCCATCATGGCCCCGAGGCCGGGGTCATCACTGAGCCCGAATCGACGAACCATGACCTCGAAGGTGCACGCCTCACCTTCATGGGTGAATTCCGCTTCGGCCATGTCGAAACGAATATCTTCAGACGTACGTACTTTGGCGTCGAACCGGAACGTGGCTGCGGCATCTATGAAACGGCGTATGAGCCAAGCCGATGCGATTCGGTCCACATGAACGCTGGGCCTGGTGACCCATGTCCGCCCCTGATAAAGGCTGGGATCCAGAGGCGCATCGTCGGGACGCCCATCCAGGGCGTTCATGCGAAGCCACCGACCCGCCCCTGCCAAGAGCCCCTCCAGAGCTTCACGACCGGGAGCCCCGAAATAATCAATGGCTTGGATAGCCTCGAAGCGGGCACGCAACTGCGATATCCAACCGTGCGTTTCCCTGACCTTGGCCTCGTCAGCGTCATGGGGCTCTCCCAAGGCCTCGAAGAAGGGCTTGTATTCCGCCACCAAGGACCGGTAATCCCCTTCCCGCGCCTCCACGAAGAGGTTGCGAATATGGGCGTCGTCGAGACCGCCGCCAGTTACGTCAAAGGAAGCGCCGCACACGTAGGCTCGCCCTCCGCCCTGCTCGATCTCTCTGGCCAGCCAGACGAGTCCGTCCTGCTGGGGTTCGTTGTTGGGGAGCACATACACCGCGTTCTTCACCGCCACCGCTCCGAGAGCCGCCAGTCTTCGGGCCACCTTGGCCCGAAGATAGGGCGGCTTGGGAGGAATGTTGTGGATGCACAGGAGCCAGGCGCACTCCGCCGAACACGTGCTCATTTTGACGCATCCCAGGCCGCCAGGCCTCCTTCCACAAAGGTTACATCGAGATTCTTTCCCCGCAGCGCGGACTGGACCGACGAACTGACGGAGCCACCGCGCACGCAGTAGATAACCACCGGCTTTTCCCGGGGCAGTTCATCGCCCCAGCTTTCCACCAGTTCCGGGTCCTTCCATGTGGCGCCGGGAATGCCTTGGGGCGCAGCAGCGCGGTCTGCGCAGCGGCGGACATCAAGCAGCGTGACATTGCCCGCCGCCAATAAAGTATGCAATTCGCTGGGGGTAATGGTGTCGGCCATGAATAACCTCCTTTGTGCGCCGGAACTGATGCCCCGGCGCGAACAGTTTTCCTACGCTCCGAAATACTTCAGACAATCGGCCATGGCTGCCTGATGACCAGCCAACTGTTTCCCGAACCGGCACTTCAGATCGTCCACCAGATGATAGACGTACTCCTGAGCAGCCTCCTCGCCATATTTTTCCCGGAACATGGCCGCATTGACCAGAACCTTGGAAAAATCATGGCGCTCATATTTGGTTTCCGCATTATCGATCCATTCGTGAACCTCGCGATATTCCTTCCCCGTGCGAGCCAAGCTCGCGGCGATGTGCACATTCAGTTCCGGCATGATGATTCTCCTTCTGTCCAGACCACCCTTTTCGGGCGCTCGCATTTGTTGTTGACGACTCCGCCGGAGCGGGCGCTCGTTACCCAACGGCCAACCTGCCATTAAGCGACAACTGACATATAAGCATTCCTGGAAAAAAGAGCAATTGACTTTTTATTAAGAATGAAAATATTTCAATTGCAACAAGAGATCGCCATCGCATGCCGGGCGAATCGCCGAAAAGGACATGACAAACTCTAAATACGACAGAGAATAAAATGGACCAACCATTGATAACCGCCTTGTGCTCCGTGGGCTTTCTGGCCCGATTCTCCTACGCCCTGGCGCGCAATCCGGCACTTCCGCTTTTCGCCATGTACCTCGGCGCAGGCCCCGAAGCAATCGGGCTGGCAGTTGGCATATCAACTGTGACAGGAATCTTCTTCAAACTTCCGGCCGGAGCCCTCTCGGACGTCATCGGGCGCAGAAGGACCATGCTGGCCGGGTTGTGCTTCTTCGCCTTCATCCCCTTCGCCTATTTCTTCATCAACAGCTACTCGATGCTGGTTGCTGTGCGCTTCCTGCACGGCTTCGCCACAGCCGTGTACGGCCCGGTGGCCATGGCCGTGGTGGCCGACGTGGCCGGGGAGCGTAAGGGCGAAATGCTGTCCTGGTTCTCGTCAGTGGCGATCATCGGCACGCTGGCGGGCGCACCTGTGGGCGGACTCATAGTCTCCCTCATGGGCGGGGCTGACGGGCCTACGGACGCAACCTTCCGTACCGTGTACGCCATCGTGGCCGTTACCGGACTGTCCTCACTCATCCTCGGAGCAAAGGTTCTGCTCAAGGACGAAACCCCATCCGGGGCGGGCTTCGCTTCGCGAATGGATCAATTCATGTCAGGGATCAAGGAAGTGGGCAGCGACAGACGAGTGGTCGCAGCCTCGGCCATGGAGGGCGTACAAAACATGACCATGGGCGCACTGGAAGCGTTTTTGCCGATCTATGCGGTTACCGTGGCAGGACTCTCGGCTTTCGAGGCGGGGCTTTTGTGGGCCGTGCAGGTGCTTGTGACCATGCTGGCCAAACCGGTCATGGGCAAGGTTTCGGACCGCTACGGACGCCGCCCGCTGATCGTGGCGGGCCTGATCTCCTGCGCCCTGCCCTTCGCCCTCATCCCGCATCTCATCGGATTCTGGGCCCTGGTCCCGGCCTGCCTGCTCTTCGGCTTCGGCGAAGCCCTGGTCACCTCGTCCTCGGCGGCCATGGTCGCGGACCTGTGCAAAGCCCGCCACTACGGCACGGCCATGGGCGTCTTTGGGACCATCTTCGATGTCGGGCACGCCTCGGGCCCTATCCTGGGCGGCCTGCTGGTCGGCGCACTTGGCTACGGATGGGCCTTCGCACTCATGGCCTGCATGCTGATCGCCGTTATCCCTTGGTTCTGGAGCGCCACCGGCATGAAGAGTGCAAAATCAACGATGACAGGGGCTAACTGACAGAGATGCACCGCCTTGGGGATAAGGACGGAGGCCCTTCAAGCCGCATTCAGCGTAATCGCCACGGGACTTCGCGGCGCGGATGTTGCCTTAGAGATTGCTCGCATCGTGCTCATGAACGACCGGCTGGGCCAGTGACCCTTCCTGTTGCGTCTGGACCGAAAGATGTCCCGTAGTGAGTTTTTAGATATTGCCCACCCCACTTTTCCTTGCCGCGGCACCCCTGCAATCTTGGTGCGGGAATTCCCGGCATGATAGACGGAAAGTCTTGCCCATGGTCAACACCCGCGTTTAAGTTCTTGCACGCTATCGGGCCGGATGGCTTGCCCTTAATTCTGAATATTGATAAGATTGAAATATATACAATTTACAGGAGGTATGATGACGAATCCCTTGAAGAACTCGTATTTTTGTGCACTAGTCATTCTTTTTACATTCTTGATTGTCTCATGTAATTCTACAAAATCTTCAAAAACCCTTGTGGAAAATCTTCAGCCAGCGAATAACGATGAGGCTGAAATTTTTCTGATTGTTCAAAATCTCCAACAATACATATCTACGAGTCAATGGGACAAGTGGCTCGCAATGTATAGCGACGATGCGATTCTGACTTCAGGTAAAAAAAATGTGACGAAAGAAGAAATGAGAAAAATGATTGATGGCTTTTCTTACAAAATCACAAAAATGGAAGTGACAAAGAAGCAAATCAATGCAGAAGACGCTTTTGTCAGCGTGAGTATGATAGGCAATGGCAAGCATCAATTGGAAACTTATCACTTCAAAAAAATCAACAACTCATGGCGCATCGTAAAAGAAACTAATCCCTGACATTTCATACCATGCCGACCTCTTGCGCGTGCGCGTGCCGGTTAGCTTTGTTTGCCACCCATGGCTGGACACAACTGGCGTAACCTGCCTCCTTTTAGTGCCACAAGTCACACTTCCTCGCGCGCTTAGTCGTCATGCACTCCGGGCAATGCCGCTGCTCCCTATGTGTCACCACTGTGCAGCTGCACCCCCACAATGCTTTTTTTTACTTGGAAAGCATGTAGCTCAAGGGGTTAGATGTAAAAATCTAGCCCCTTTCCCTTTTTTTCAACCTCGCTCCCTCTGCACGCACACCAATTTTGGCCTGCTTTTCCGGCGACAGCTGCATAATCCATCCAAATCACGGATCGAGCCGCGCAGACGGCGGCGAAGCTTGTGCACGCAACTTGCCATGCTGCAAATGGTGCAAGCCCTGAAAAGAGCTTCGTCCAGAAACTCGACAGTCCATGAAGTCATATATAACCCTATCATGATTACCTGTGCAGTGAGTCCGTAACGCCATGCTCCCGAACGACGCGAACATTGCATTGGCTGCTGGCTAGTCTCCCGAGCGGACACGCTCCTGGACAAAGGATGATTCAGCCCGCCCTTGCCTTGCAGGGCGTGAGATCGTAGGAACACACCCAAGTACGCAGGAGCAATACATGAAACCATCCATTTCTTTTGGCATCAGAACCGCGATCATCTTAGCCATTTCCATCGGACTGGCTCTGGCTTTCAACGCCACACGGCCGGACAGACTGCCTCTGGTCCATGATCCGGAAATCGCGGCGCAGGCCGCTGCCCAGCGCGGGGAAATATCCCTTGCCGATGCGATCCTTCTTTTTGAATCCGGGGAAGCCGTTTTTGCCGATGCGCGGGACGCAGGCGAGTATGCGCTTGGTCACATCGACGGCGCGCTGTCTCTTGACCCTCTCATGTTCGAACAGGACTTTCCATCGCTGCAGGAGCAGCTGGAAGGGGCAACGACTATCGTCACCTATTGCGACGGGGAATTCTGCGAACTGAGCCGGGAACTGGCCGAACAGCTTAAAGGCATGGGATTGCAGAACGTCCGCGTGCTCAAGAACGGCTGGACGCTGTGGCGCGACCAGGGCTTGCCCACCGCGACGGGCAGCCCAGCGCCGGAGCAGGCACCCACGACGCCGATGAGCGAAGAAAAAACGCCGCCCATCGAGCAGTCAAACGGGACCACTACAACGGAGCCGCCGCTGACGCCGGAGCTTCCGGAACCCGCAACTTCGGAGCAGCCCCTTGAACCGGCGATGCCGGACCAGGCCCCCGAGGATGCCGAGCCCGCACCGCTGGACCAGCTGCAAGAGAGGGTTCCCCAGGATCTGCCCTCTCTGACTCCTGCACCGCCGGAGCCAGCGCCAGCGGAAACCACGCCCGAGGAACCGACTAATCAGTCCCCTCCCCTTGATTCCACAACCCAGGGAGAAAAATCATGACCGCAGCATCCTGGTCCCGGGCTTCGCGCCTGGCCCTGGCCCTCATCTTCGTGGCTGCAGCCCCGCAGAAAATCATGGCCCCGGACGATTTCGCCGCCAGCGTCGGCAGTTATCTCATCCTGCCGGACGTGCTCATAAATTTCACGGCCCTGACCCTGCCCTGGCTGGAAATGGTCGTGGCCTTCCTGCTCATCTGCCGGGCCTGGGCCGGACCCGCATTGTTTCTGGCCAATTCCATGCTCATCGTCTTTCTGGGCGCGATCCTCAGCGCATATTTCCGGGGCATCGACCTGAACTGCGGATGCTTCTCCAGCGCGCCCGGAACCTCCGGAGACATGGTCTTCTTCATCGTCCGCGACGTCATTTTCGTGGTCATCGGCCTGACAGCGGCCTGGTTCTATCGGCGTGGATACGACGCCGACTAGGGACGCGTCAGCCACAGCCTTGTGCAGCGGCGCAGATCATCCACCCGTACCACCCCTTCCCTGATCCGCCCTTCCTGCAGCAGCCGGGCCCGCATGGTGCCCGGCAGCAGCCCGCATGCAAGAGCGGGCGTAAGCAGTTCGCCGTCAATTTCGGCGACCAGGTTGGCGATCGTCGATTCCGTCACCTCAGCGCGTCCGTTCCAGAGCAGCACATCGTCCGCCCCCGACACTTGCGCCCTGGCCTGATCGTAAACGGCACGTCTTGTGGTCTTGTGGAAAAGAAACGGATCGGACGCATCCACGGCCGACAAGGCCAGGGACACCCTGCACGGCGACGGTCCGGGCAAAGGTCGATGCGCGATGACTAGGGCCCCGGCCGCGTCCACGGTCAGGCGCAGCACACCTTCCGTGCCGCAAGCCGCCGAGACTTCCCGCTCAAGGGCGTCGCGCAAGGCTTCCGGGTCGAGCCGGAAGCCGAAATATGCGGCGCTCTCTTTAAGTCGCCTGCAATGCTCATCAAGTAGAAAAATGCCCTCGCCCCGGTTCCAGCGCATGGTTTCAAGCAGCGAGAATTGCGGCTCTGGGCCAGCCAGCACGCGAGCCTTGATGCGCGTCTCGCGAAATTCCGCTCCCGGATCGGAATCCCAGACAATGCCCCCGCCCACTCCATACTCGGCCATGCCCAGAGATTTTTCGACCAGAACCGTGCGGATGGCCACGTTGAAACGCGCCCTGCGCCCGGGACTGATCACCCCGATGCACCCGGTATAGATGCGGCGCGGCGAGATCTCGAGTTCCTGGATGATGTTCATGGTCCGGACTTTCGGCGCGCCGGTGATCGATGCGGCCGGAAACAGGGCCGCCATGACCTGCGCGGTGGATTCCGCAGTGCGCCCTCGCACCAGCGACGTCAATTGCCAGAGCGTCGGATACCGCTCCGCGCGAAAGAGCTCGGGCACATGCACGCTGCCGGGCAGGCAGATCCGGCCGAGGTCGTTTCTGACCATGTCGACGATCATCACGTTTTCGGCCCGTTCCTTTTCCGATATCGCAAGAGCCCGGGCCAGGGCCTCGTCCTCTTCGCGCCAGCGGCCCCTCGGAGCGGTGCCCTTCATTGGCCGGGACCAGATGTCCTCACCATCGCGCTCGAAAAACATTTCCGGCGAAGCACTGCACAGCGCAAAATCGGCCGTGTCGATAAAGGCCGCGTGCGGCGACGGCTGGCGACTGACGAGCCGGCTGAAGAAATCCAGAGGATCCGTGCCGAAACGGGCGCGCAGGCGATGGGTGAAATTGACCTGATAGGTTTCGCCCCGGGCAAGATACCCGTGAATGCGTTCCAGGGCGCGGCCATGTGCAACGGCGTCCAGTTCCGAAACCCAATCAAGGCCAGGATCAGGCCTTGACTGATTCAGGGATACGATGACGGGGGGGGCGAAAAGACCGAACCAGGCCAGGGGAAAAGAGCCGCAGAAGGCGCGGGGCATGGCCGGATCAAAGGCGCTTCCCGCTTCATAGGCCATAAATCCGACAGCATGGAGACCACCCCTTTCCACCTCGTCTTCGAGATGTGCGAGCAGCGGGGGCACCTCCCCGTGCCTGCGGGCCACAAAAATGGCCCGGGGACGCTCATAGCGCACCCAGGCCGAATGTTCTGAGGAATAAAGGACAGCGGCGGACATGGCCAAGCCCTATCGTGCGCACCGTTGCAACGCAACAGCACAAGAAGGACGGACGCCGACGCTTCAGGGCATCCTTGTCATAGAGTTGCCCGCACCCGAATAAAAACGGAGCAAGGGACAAAAAAAACCACGGCCGGAAGGTGCCAGTTCCTCCCGACCGCGGATACGCGAAAGCAAAGACGTCCGGATTTTCAAGCGATCACAAAGGCAACGAGTTGCCCCATGAAATGCACGACATCCGACACCTGGTTCAAAAGTGTATCGCTCCAGCCATAAGCAACAAGAGTTGCCATCCCGGCAAGCCAGAAAAGGTAACATAACTGCTTCATGACATTTACCCCCCAAATCTTTGGATATGATCGGCGCCATTTTTAGACGCTCGGACTTTCCATTGAGCAAAGGGTGTGCCTAAGCGATCATCCCGGAGCAACGTGCTGTCATGCCTTGAGTTTTCAATACCCGCCCAAAATATGAGTAGTTTGATTCAAAAAAGCTAGCGCAAAGAGCGTACACTGTGCGCAAGACTTTTCTCACCACCCACTCATCTCTGTACATCCTAAAAATTCTCTTCGGAAAACTACCTAAATCAAAAACAAAAAGATTATTAGTTCAGGTAGATTTTACGAATCAAGCCCTACTCATCAAAAATCAGTTCGTAGCCCCGGATCCGCCGCCGACCAACTCGTCCATAAGCTGGCCCAATCGTTCCAGATGCGTCTTTTCCTCACTGGCGATCTGCTCCAGAATGGCCCTGTTCTCGTCGCTCTGAGTCCAGGCGGCGGAACGTATGTAAAGGTCCAGAGCCTGGGCTTCGATGGACATTGCCAGGGAAATGACGTCCACTGGACTGTCAAAATCCGGTTTGAAGCGATCCATGTATTCCTCGGTGGTCATTCCGCCTTCCATGAGCGGAGTGACGAACCGGCACTCGAAATCCCCACGATCATCCTTTCCGCTGATGCGCGTGTATTCGGCGAAAAGACGATCCTTGTGCTTGATTTCGATGTCGGCCAGGAGGCGGAACACGCTCTTCACCTTCTCGTCGCTGACCCTCTCCAGCATCCGCAGATAAAAATCGCGCAACCCCTCTTCCAGGGAATAGGCCGTAGCCAGAATCATTTCGGCGCTGTCGAGCTCCGCGAAAATGTCTACGCCGGCCTCTTCCGCACCGAAGGCCGCCTGGCCGTTCCAGGCCTTGAAGCCGCCGTTCATGTTGATGACCTGGTCATAACCTTTGCCGGCCAGGGTCTGGGCGGCGACCCGACTGCGCCCGCCGATGGCGCAGTAGACCAGAACGGGTTTTGAAGGATCAATCTCGTCCAGGGAGTCGGTCAACACCGGCAGCGGCACGAGTCTGGCCCCCGGAATATGCCCTTCTTCATATTCCCCCGGCTGACGCACGTCGACTATGGTCACTTCCTGCAAAGTCTTTCCGGACAGATAGGCCCGGACTTCGTCGACATCCATGGATTGAACCGGGGTCAGGAATTGTTTCCAGCGCATTGTAAACCTCCTCAATCTTTGTATCGGCCCACCATGCTCCTTGAGCCGGAAAAACTCAATACGACCGGCACATTGACACGGGCCCATTATTATCGTAATTTTACGATATACGATACATCTGATCGGAGCACACCATGAACCAAGACCAGACCTTGGCAGCCATCTGCAAAGCCCTCGGGCATCCCGCACGGGTGACGATTTTAAAGCATCTCCTGCAAGTGGACAGGTGCATCTGCGGAGAGATTGTAAACATCCTGCCCCTGGCCCAGTCCACGGTCAGCCAGCACCTGAAGCAACTCAAAGAGGCAGGACTGGTCCGCGGCGAAATCGAAGGGCCACGCATCTGCTACTGCGCGGACAAGGACCGTCTGGCCGAACTTAAAAACCTCATCTCTTCACTGTAGGCTCACCATGAAACCTCTGCAGCCCTTTCCCATGGCCCCCGGCGGAGCAACTTGCGCCGCCCCCCTCGCGTCAGACGGGTTTCCCGGCACGGCGGCCCCCGGCCCGTGCTGAGGCCCGCCTCCCGCCCCTGGTGCAGGGGTGGACGACCTTGCCGGGTATCGCATCGAACCCTACGTGGAGGGTTTCCTGCCCGCCGCGCACGCCCGGGTGCCCCGTCTCAGGACCAGCCCCACCGCCCGGGACCGGCTCGGGACCTGCCGCGCGCGACTTGGCATTGACCGCAACAACTATACCGTCAACCCCGGTCTGTACGCCATCGGCAACCCCGGACCCGAAGCGCCCGTCATCGTCACGGCCAACTACAAACTGACCTTCGACACGGTGCGGTTCGTCCTGGCCGGGCGTAACCTCTGGCTGCTGGTCGCCGACACGCGGGGCATCAACGTCTGGTGCGCGGGCGGCAAGGGCACCTTCAGCGCAGCCGGTATCGCCGACCAGGTGCGCAAGACAGGCCTTGAGCGCATTGTAGCCCATCGCCGCCTCATCCTGCCCCAACTCGGCGCCAACGGAGTGCGGGCCCGCGACTTGCGCAAGGCCTGCGGTTTCGAGGCCGTCTTCGGGCCGATCCGCGCCCAGGACCTGCCCCGCTATCTCGACACCGGCATCGACGAAGCCATGCGCGCGGTGACTTTCAGTCTCAGGGAACGGGCCGAGGTCATTCCGGTGGAACTGGTGCTAGGCTGGAAGCTGATCCTGACGGCGATCCTGGCGGCGGCCCTGCTCAGCCTCATCGGCCCCCAATTCTCACTGCAAAGCATTCTGCACCGCTGGGCCCTGGCCGCTACTGCCACGGGCCTTGGCCTGGCCGCCGGAGTGATTTTATTCCCCCTGCTCCTGCCTGCGCTGCGTACGCGCATCTTTTCCCTGGGCGGCGCGGGGCTGGGGCTGGCCCTGGCCGTGCTTCTGCCTGCCATCTTCCCCCAGAGCTCCTGGGCCGCCACCGCAGGCGCCGGACTTTGGACCATGTCGCTGGCATCCTGGCTGGCCCTCAACTTCACCGGGTCCACACCGTACACATCGCCTTCCGGAGTGGAAAAGGAGATGCGCAGGGCCATCCCCATTCTGGCCGGCAGCACGGTGCTGGCGGCGATCCTTTTTGTGACCGGCAATTTTTTGTGAGGAACACGTGAAAATCTTCCGACATCTCGAAAACGTGGCCACCCTGGCCTATGACGAAGACAAATGCGTGGGCTGCGGCCTCTGCGCCACGGTCTGCCCGCACCGCATTTTCGCCGTGCGGGACGGCAAGGCCGAAGTTCTGGACCGCGAGGCATGCATGGAGTGCGGAGCCTGCGCCCTGAACTGCCCGACCGCGGCCATCACCGTCACCCCCGGAGTGGGCTGCGCGGAATACATCATCCAGACCTGGCTGCCGGGCAAGCGCGGGCCATCCTGCTGCTGAAACCTTGACCCCGGCCAAGAAATGCATGAGTTTCTTGAGTTCAAACCCAAGGAGAATTCATGCTCGCACGCCCCGAAGCTCTCACCATGATCAAGGACAGCGCCCCGGATCATCTGTTCATACACGCACTGGAAACCGAAGCCGTCATGCGCGCCCTGGCCTCCCGCCTCGGCCATGACGCCGAAACCTGGGGCCTGGCCGGACTGCTGCACGACCTCGACTACCCCGAGACCAAGGACACGCCCGAGAAGCACGGCCTCATCACCGCCGAGACCCTGACCGGCAAGCTCCCTGAGGAAGCGGTGCAGGCCATCGCCCGCCACAACGAAATAAATGGCAACCTGCCGCAGACGGACTTCGACTACGCCCTGCGCTGCGGCGAGACCGTGACCGGCCTCATCCACACCGCCGCCCTGGTCCGGCCCACGCGCATGCAGGGCATGGAGGCCAAGAGCCTTAAGAAGAAGATGAAGGACAAGGCCTTCGCCGCCTCGGTCTGCCGCGAGACCATCAAGGAATGCGAAAAGCTCGGCCTGGAACTGGGAGACTTCCTGACCCTGGCCATCGGCGCCATCACGGGCATCGAGGCCGAGGTGGGGCTGGCGTCCTAGCCGATCCATGAGCGCATTCCTGCTCCACGTTTCCAATCGACTGGAAATCCTGGCCGAAAAACTGGCCATGGTTCTGGACGCAACGCCTGATCCCATGAAGCCGGAGACCATTCTGGTCCAGTCCGGCGGCATGCAGCGCTGGGTCTCCATGCGATTGGCCAGGCAACGCGGCGTTTGCGCCAATGTCCTCTTCCCGTTCCCGGTCGCTTTCGCCTACGGTCTCTGCACCGGCCTGCTCAAAGGTCTCCCGGGCGAATACTCGCTCAGCAAGGAGCGCATGCTCTGGAGCATCGTTCGGTGCCTGCGTGGGCGGCATGACCAGCCCGGTCTGCTCCATGAGGAGGAGTTCGAGGCGCTTGCGCGTTACGTTGAGGAGGATTCCGATCTCAAGATCGTGCAACTTGCTGAAAAGATTGCCTACCATTTCGACCAATACCTCATTTTCAGACCAGGATGGTCCAGGAGTTGGGAGACAGGGCGGTTAAGCGGCGACTTCCGGCAGCCCGGGCACATCGCCGGCGAGATCTGGCAGGCAAGGCTATGGCGGGAACTGGTGGAAGAAATGGGTGGAGAACACCGGGCAGCGCTGCTGGACAGGGCCCTGACCATGCTGCGGAACGGCGTCCCCCTGGATGACCTGCCACCCAGAATCTGCATTTTCGGCATCCCGACCCTGCCGCCCCTCTATCTCGACCTGCTGCAGCAACTGGCCGAAAATATCCCGGTTCACGTCTTTCTGCTCAGCCCATGCAGACAATACTGGGGAGATCTTGCCTCCCACCGGGAACAGCGCCTCGCGTACCGTAAACGGCATGCCGACGTTGAAGACCGCCCCGAGGACGCCACGCCGCTGGCCGGACTCGGCGCCGTGGGGCGGGACTTCCAGGAACTGCTTCTGGACAGGAACATTCAGGAGACGGACCCGGATCTCTACGAAGACCCCGACACTTCCCGCATGCTCGGCCGCCTCCAGGCCGACCTGCTGGACCTGAACACCGGCGGGGACAGGCACGACTTCACCGACGACTCCATCCAGGTCCACTGCTGCCACAGCCCCCTGCGGGAGATGGAGGTGCTCAAGGACCTGATCCTTGATCTGCTTTCCGGGGACGACTCCCTCACCCCCCAAGACATCCTGGTCATGAACCCGGACATCGAGGCCTACGCGCCGGTCATCCAGGCCGTGTTCGGCACGTCGGGCGGGGACATCCCCTTCTCCATCTCCGACCGCAAGCCGACGCGGGCCGCCGAGACCATCCGCCTCTTTCTGGAGCTCATGGAGTTCGGCCAGCACCGCTTCGAGGCCTCGCGCGTCTGCGCCCTGCTCGAAGCCCCTCCCGTCCGTCAGCGCCTGGGAATGGACGCGGCCGAGACGCGCCGCGTGCTGGAGTGGGTCCGCGCCTCGGGCGTGCGCTGGGGATTGGACCGGGACTTCCGCCGGGGGATCGGCGACTACGCCCAGAACACTTGGGAGAGCGGCCTTTCCCGCCTCTATCTGGGCTACATGACCGGACCGGCCGAGCCCCTGAACGGCATCGCGCCCCTGGCCCTGCGCGGCTCGTCCGAGCAGGAGCTGCTGGGCCGCGTGACGGCCTGGATCGACGACCTCGCGTCCCTCTGGGCCAGGCTGCAGGGCACCCGCGCGCCGTCGGCCTGGCTGGACTGCCTGCTGTGGGTTCTGGACGCCTTCTTTCCCCAGGACCGCGCCCAGGCCGAGCATGTGCTGGCCATCCGCAGGGTCGTGACGGACCTGACCCGCGACATGGGCGATTTCGAGGCCGACGGCCGGACCATGCTCTACCTGATCCGCAAACGCCTGGACGAGAGCGGCGGGGAATCGGGCTTCCTGGCCTCGGGCCTGACCTTCTGCGGTCTGAAACCAATGCGCTCCATCCCCTTCCGGGTCGTCTGCCTGACGGGCCTGACCAGCACGGCCTTCCCGCGCCAGGACACACCCCCCGGCTTCGACCTCATGGCCCTGCGTCCCCGCCCCGGCGACCGGTCCCTGCGCGAGGACGACCGCTACCTGTTCCTGGAGAGCATCATCTCGGCCCGCGACAGCCTCATCCTGACCTACCCGGGCCTGTCCCAGTCGGACAACGCCGAGGCCCCGCCCTCGGTCCTGGTTTCGGAGCTGCTGGATTTCCTGGACGGGAGCTACTCGGCCGGCAGCCGGAAACCCTCCGAAGCCCTGGTCTTCCGGCACAGGCTGCAGGCCTTCCACCCGGACTATTTCAGCGCCGGCTCGCGCATCTTCTCCTTTTCCGGCCAGAACCGCGACGCGGCCCGGGCCCTCTTCGCCCCCCCCGCACCGGGACGCTTCTTCCCCGAGGGCGTCGCCCTCCCCGAAGGGACGGCGACGGAAGTGGACATCGAGGACCTGACCCGCTTCCTCACCCATCCCTGCCGCCACCTGCTGCGCGCCCTGCGCATCGACCCCGGCGGGGGGGAGAACGATTTCCTGGACGAGGAGCCCCTCGCCGTGCCCACGGGCCTCGACGCCTACGGCCCCCTGCAGGAGCTCCTGCATACGGCCCTGGACGCGCCCGACGCCGGTCTCGAATACCTGCTCCTGGCCTGGCAGATCCTGCCGCCGGGTGAGGCCGGGACGGACGCCGGACGCGAGCTCTGCGCCAGAATCCGCTCCCTGGCCGAACAGGCCCGGGCCTTCATCGGCGAGGGCGGGGCGCGCAGGCTCGACCTGAAGCTCCCCCTGGGCGGGGCCACTCTCACGGGAAGTATCAACCTCCACGGCGAGCGCATCGTCACCTGCCGCCCGGCCAGGACCAAAAGCGCGGACATGCTCCGCCTGTGGGTCCGCCACCTTGCAGCTACGGCCGCCGGCATCGACGCGCAGTCCGTGCACATCGGCACCGAAGACGGTTTCGCTGCCCCGGCCGCAACGGACGCCGGGAGCGTCCTGCGGGACCTTCTCAAACTCTACGCCCAGGGCACGCGCACCCTGCTGCCGTTCTTCCCCCGCACGTCCCTGGCCTATGCCGAAGCCCGCTTCAAGGAGAGCAGACCCAAGGGCCGGGACGAAGCGCTGGCCTCCGCCATGCGGCAGTGGGAAGGCGGCTTCATGACCGACCCGGAGCGAGACGACCCGCACCTGGCCTTCCTCTTCCGCGACTCCGAACCGGACTGGGAGGAATTCGCGGACCTGGCCGAACGCATCTACGGGCCGATCCTCGGAGGTTCCCGATGAAGGAACCCATGGATCTCTGCACGGCCCCACTGGACGGCACGACCCTCATCGAGGCCAGCGCCGGCACCGGCAAGACCTACACCCTGACGGGCCTCGTCGTGCGTCTGCTGCTGGAGAAGAACCTGACCGTGGACCAGATCCTCGTCGTGACCTTCACCGACGCGGCCACGGAAGAATTGCGCGGCCGCATCCGCAAGCGCCTGTCGGACATGGCCGGCGTTCTGGCCGACAGGCTGGAAGCCGACGACGACCTGGAACGGGACCTTCTGGCCCGCTTCGGGGGCACCGACGCCGCCCGCAGGCTGGAGCTGGCCCTGCGCAACTTCGACTTGGCCCAGATCTTCACCATCCACGGCTTCTGCCAGCGCATGCTCTCCAAAAACGGCTTCGAGTGCTCGGCCCTCTTCGACACGCAGCTCGAACCCGACCTCTCGGACCTGCGCCGCCAGGTCTGCGTGGATTTCTGGCGCTCCCGCATCCTGTCCCTGTCGGGCCTGACCGGCACGGCGGTGCGCGCGGCCCTGACCCCGGACCTGCTCACGGAGCTGGCTGGCCTGCCCTTCCTGGCCCAGAGCGTCCGCATCGTGCCCGACACCGTCCCGCCGGACCCGGCCCCCCTGGACCGGGCGGCGCAGGACGCCTGCGCGCGGCTTCTGGCCTCGTGGCCCGCGGCCGAAAGGGAGGTCCGCGACCTGCTGCTGGGCCAGGCCTCCAGTTTCAACGCGCGCATGTTCACGCCCGAAAAGCTGCACCTGCGGCTAGAGGCCTCGCGGAAGTTCCTGCTGCTCCCCCGCCTGGACGCAAAGAACCAGCTCAAAGCCCTCGGGGAGCTCACCCCGGACTATGTGCGGGGCATGACCAAGAAGGCTTTTACGGCGCCCGAACACCCGCTGTTCGAGGGCATCCGCGAGCTGCTCGACCTGATCGAGGCACTGCGCCAGGCCGTCGGCCCCTTCGTCGTCCACCTGCGCCACGCGTTCCTCTCCGGCGTGACGGCCCGCCTGGACGAACTCAAGCGCCGCCGGGGCGTCATGGGCTTCGACGACCTGCTGCGGGGCATGCACGCCGCCCTGGCCAGCCCGGAACTCGTGAATGCGGCACGGAGCCAGTACCGCGCCGCCCTCATCGACGAATTCCAGGACACCGACGGCCTGCAGTACGACATCTTCCGCACCCTCTTCGCCGGCCCGGACGAGACCAGCCTGTTCCTCATTGGCGACCCCAAGCAGGCCATCTACTCCTTCCGCGGCGCGGACCTGCACACCTACCTCCAGGCGGCCGACAGCTGCGCACGCAGCCGCACCCTGGGGGTCAACTACCGCTCCACGCCCGAACTGATCGAGGCCGTGAACCGCGTGTTCTCCAGGCCCGAGAACCCGTTCCTGCATCGCAAGATCGCCTACCAGGGCGTCGCGGCCCCGGCAGGGGAGCACGAGCGGTTCAGCGAAGACGGCGGCCGTCCCGCGCCCCTGGTTCTGTGGCACGCAGGGAGCGGGGAAAAGCCCCTGGCCAAGGGGGCACTCGCCCCGCGCATCCGCCGGGCCGTGTCCGCAGAGATAAGCCGCCTGCTGAACGGGGCGGCCGCGGGGCGTGTCCGCGTCGGCGACGCCCCGCTCCTGCCCGGCCACATCGCCGTCCTGGTCGAGACCCACGCCCAGGGCGAGGACATCCACAAGGCCCTCGGCGCCCTCGGCATCCCCAGCGTGGTCACGCACACCTCGTCGGTCTTCGCCACACCCGAGGCCAGGGAGCTTCTGTCCCTGCTGCACGGCGTGGCCGAATGCCAGCGTCCGGCCGCCTTGCGCACGGCCCTCGCCATGCCCATGGTCGGGCTGACCGCGCCGGAGCTCCTCGCCCTGGACGAGGACGGCGGACGCCTCGACGCCTGGTTCGAACGTTTCCTCGCCTGCCGCGACCTGTGGGAACGCCGCGGGGTCATGGCCGCGCTGCAGCGCCTTTTCGCCGAACTGGACGTGCGCAAGCGCCTCGTCTCCCTGCCGGGCGGCGAGCGGCGCATGACCAACGTCCTGCACTGCCTGGAACTGCTTCACGGCCATGAGCGCGAGGCAGGGGCGTCCATGCACGCCCTGCTGACCTGGTTCGGCCGCAAGCTCGACACCGACGGCACCGAGGAAACCCAGCTGCGTCTGGACACGGACCGCGACGCGGTCCAGATCGTGACCATCCACAAGAGCAAGGGCCTGCAGTACCCCGTGGTCTTCTGCCCCTTCATCCACGGCAAGGCCAGATGCCCCGACGACCGCGCCCTGGTCCACGACGACGGCCTGCTGCTGGATCTGGGTTCGCCGGAGCTTGGCGCGCGGGTGCGCGCGGCCCTGGACGACGCCCAGGCCGAGCGCGTGCGCCTGCTCTACGTGGCTCTGACCCGCGCCAAGTGCCGCTGCTACACCGTCTGGGGACGCATCAACGAGGCCGAGACCTCGGGTGCGGCCTGGCTTTTTCATGGGCATCGCGTCGACGCCCCGGGGAATCTCAGCTGGGAGAGCGTCACCGAAGAACTGGTGCGCGAGGATCTGGAACAGCTGCGGGACGACTGCATCGAAATTTCGGAACTGCCCGAAGTCGAAGCCGAGCCCGGGCCTCCGCAGTTCACCAACGCGCCGGAACTCGCTTGCCGCACCTGGGACCGGACCCTGGGGCCTGGCTTCGGGCTGGCCAGCTTCACCGGCCTGACCCGCGGGTCCGAACACGGCCTGCGGCCCGGCCTGGACGAGGACGACGCGGCGGGCGCGGCCGGGGACGACGAGTGGTCCATGGCCCGCTTCCCGCGCGGGGCCGCGGCCGGGTCGTGCCTGCACCGCATTTTCGAACGCATCGACTTCACGGACCCGGGAACCGTCCCCGGAGAGGTGGCGGAAGCACTGGCCGCCTACGGCTTCGACGCGGCCTGGGAAGGGACGGTCACGAACATGGTCCGGCGCACCCTGCGCACGGACCTGGGTGGCTTCAAGCTGGAGGACATCGGAACCAGGGAACGGGTGGTGGAACTGGAATTCCTCTTCCCCCTGCGCCCCGTGACCCGCGAGGCCCTGGCCGCCGTGTATCGCGAGGCGGCCGGACTGCTGCCGCCCGAACTGCCCGAACGCATGGAAAGCCTGCGCTTCGAGCCGCGCCGGGGCTTCATGACCGGTTTCATGGATCTGGTCGTCAGGCATGAGGAAAAATTCTACCTGCTCGACTGGAAGTCCAACTGGCTCGGCCCCACGCCAGGGCACTACACGCCCAAGGCCCTGGAAGCGGCCATGGCCGGCAGCCACTATTTCCTGCAGTACCATCTCTACTGCCTGGCCTTGAACCGCCATCTGGGACTGCGCATGAAAGGATACGGGTACGCGGAGCATTTCGGCGGCGTGCGCTACGTCTTCCTGCGCGGCATCGACCCGGCCGTCCGGGGACAGGGCGTGCATACGGACACGCCCGCTCCGGCCTTCCTGACCGCCCTGGACAAGGCCCTTTTAGACATGGAGAGACGCTGATGTTTGCCAGCCCCGCCATCCTGCCGCGCCTGTCCGCCTCGGGCTTGTTCAATGCGGCCGACGTGTACCAGGCCAGATTTGCGGCCTCCCTGGCCGCGCCGGGCCAGGGCGACCTGGCCGCGGGCCTGGCCGCCCTCCTGTCCCTGGCCGTGCGCGAAGGGCATGTCTGCCTGCACCTGGACGACGCAACGGCCCGCGAGAGGCTTGAGGCCCTGGCTCTGAACGCATCTGTCGACCTGACGGCTACAGGCATCGTCGGCGGCCCGGATTCCGGCGCGCCCATGATCATCCATGGCCGGCGCCTCTATTTCTCCCGCTTCTTCCGGGACGAACGATCCCTGGCCGAAGCCTTCCTGCGCCTGGCTCAGACGCCGCCCCGCAAAATCCCCGAAGATCTCCTACCCGACATCTTCCGGCGCACGGACGCCCCGGACTGGCAGGACGTGGCCTGTTTCGCGGCCCTGCGCAGCCGTTTCTGCGTCATCTCGGGCGGACCGGGCACGGGCAAGACCACCACCGTGGCCCGCATCCTGACCCTGGCGGCCCGCATGCACGCGGGGAAAAGTTTCACCATCCGCCTGGCCGCGCCCACGGGCAAGGCGGCCTCGCGCATGACCGAAGCCCTGGCCCAGGCCTTTCCGGACGGCGCTCTGCCCCCCGAACTGGAAGCCTGCCTGACCCAGGGCGCCCAGACCGTTCATCGCCTGCTGGGCTGGGGCGCGCGCGGGTTCAGGCACCACCGGGACAACCCGCTGCCCCTGGACATGCTGGTGGTGGACGAGGCGTCCATGCTGGATCTCGAACTGACGGCGCGCCTGCTGGACGCCCTGCCGGAACATGCCGCCCTCGTCCTGCTGGGCGACCGCAACCAGCTGGCTTCAGTGGAAGCCGGAGCAGTCCTGGCAAACCTCTGCCACGAGGCTGCGGTCAACGCCTTCTCGCCCGGCTTTACGGCGGACGCGGGTGTGCCCGGCCTTCCGGTGACGGAGGTTGCGACGCCCCTGACCGACCATGTGGTGGAACTGCGCATGAGCTACCGATTTCGCGGGGACAGTGGCATCTCAGCCCTGGCCGCTTTCATCCGTGACGGGGACGCCGACCGGGCGGCGGCGCTTCTGGAACTGGAGCACGACGATCTGGAGGTGAAAACTCGCCCCGGCCCGACGGCCCTGGCCGCTGACCTGAAGCCGCTTCTACGCGGATCATTCGGGAAACTGGGAAAGGAAACGGCCCCCGGACGGGCCTTCGAAGCCCTGGGAACCCTGAGACTGCTGTCGCCGATCCGGCAGGGGCCGCGCGGCACCGAGGCCCTGAACCGCCTGGCGCAGGAGACCCTGGGCCAGGTCGGCGAAGTCTGGTACGCGGGCCGCCCGGTGATGATCCTGGAAAACGATTACAATCTGGGGCTCTTCAACGGCGACGTAGGCATCGCCCTGCCCGCAGGCCCTGAACTGAGGGTCTTCTTCCCGGGCCCGGAAGGCTTTGTCTCGTTCTCGCCCGCGCGGCTGCCGCGCTTCGAGACCTGCTACGCCATGACCGTGCACAAGAGCCAGGGCTCGGAATTCGGCCACACCGTCCTGGTCCTGCCGGAAGAACCTTGTCCGATCCTGGGCAGGGAACTTTTGTACACGGCGCTGACCCGGGCGAAAAAACAATTCTCGCTCATCGGCACTACGGATCAGGTCAGAACTGCGGTGCAACGCCCGGCTCGCCGCGATTCGGGACTCGAAGAGATGCTGGCGCGCAGGTTTCAGGCCTGACGTTCACAGAGTGTTTTTGCATAGATGGAAAAGAGCCGGTCCATGCAACGCTCAATCGTATATCCATCTACGATCCTGCGTCCCGCATCCGCCAACTTTCGATATAAATCAGGATCATCAAGCAAAACAGAAATCTGGGATGCAATACTCTCCCCGGAAAAATCACAGACAAGCGACGCTTCGGAGCACACTTCAAACGATGGAACGACTCGGGAAACGACGGCAGGAATGCCGCAGTACATTGCCTCCAAATGCACATTCCCAAATCCTTCGAAAAGGGATGGCATGGCAAGAATATCCGAACCGCACAAAAATGCCCCTACGTCCGTTCGCTAACCCGTCAAGACGACCCGGTCTTTCAACCCCAGATCTGAAATCATTGATTCATAGAGATCGCGCTTACTCCCTTCCCCAACCAAAACCAGGGAAACATCTTTTCCGGAGTCAACGAGAATTTTCATAGCCTCGATAAGACTCTCGAAGTTCTTTTGTTCTACATACCTTCCAATACCAATTATTATTTTCCCGCTTAATCCATACATTGCGCGCAAATCGTGAGGATCAAAATCAAGGCGTGATGTGTCTATTCCATTATGTAAGACAAATTTTTTTCTTTTGAATAAATTATGATCGGAGTCAACAACACGATCTACATCATGAGACACTGGAATGTAAGACGATGTAAAATATGAAAATATTTTATTTGAAACTTTCCGACTTATCTTTTTTTATTTTTTGGTGTTGAGTATATGTGTCAATATAGAAATACGTAATCCTACAGATGAAATTCTTCCAAAACAATCTCCACTATTATGTATTGTATGTATAATATCAGGAGAATACTTTTTCAGCTCTTTTCTGAGCAAAAATGCCGTATCGATCCGATGTGAAGACGCTGCTGAATTTTTTTTACCGATATTCACCACGTCCAGACCTGATGCGTAAAACTCGGGCATTTTCAAACCAGTACCGGAAATATTGAATATTCTGCATGTATACGTCTTTGATTTTTCCATTCGCAAGACCACGTCAAAAAGCCAATTTTCAACGCCGCCAAAAGGAAGCCCGCCAACAACATACGCAATCTTGATCATCACATCTCCGAAAGCACGTAACCGTGCATTTTCATATACACGCCAGACACCGGCAGCAACGCATGGGATTATCGAGAAGCCTAACTCTATTCAACATCAAGAAAAACGGACTCGTGCGGACGAACGCACCATATGAATACACGGCGCGCATCGTGGCACGTATTCATGAAAACGCATGCCATCACTGCAATTTCAACTATTAACACCAACAAATCGCAACCATTTCTTGCCAAACAAGGGACAAGAACGCTACCTTCCCCAAAATGCAAACTCACGGAGTCCGTCATGATAGCCATAAGCGAATCCTGGAAAAAACTGACGTGGTGGCAAAAGTCGCTTTTCGTGACTACTGTTTGCGTGGCTCTCTATGCCGCTTTCGGATTCCTTCTTCTGCCGCGCATCGCCAGCTACGTTCTTGTCGAGAAAGTTTCTCCCGCCCTAAGCCGTCAGATCAGCGTCGGGGAGATTCGCATCAATCCTTTTGCCATGACTGCGGATGTGGTCGATTTCGCCATCAGTGAAAAGGACGGCAGTGGCGAGTTTGTCGCCTTCGATGCCCTGCACGCCAACCTTGAACTCGCCTCCATCCCGCGTCTGGCCCTGGTCGTGCGTGAAGCCCGCCTGGATGGCCCGCGCATTCATATCCGCCTCGAACAGGACGGGCAAACCAATTTTTCCGACCTGACCGCCGGCTCAGCGGAAACGGGGACCGACACTCCTGGCGAACCCATGCTCCTGCCCCTTATTGTCGAACCCTTCACCATCGGCAACGGCACTCTGACCCTGGAGGACAAGGCCAAGGGAGTGAGTCATGTCGTGGACCAGATCGAGTTCAACCTGCCCCGGTTTTCATCGCGCAAGAAGGACTGGGAAACCTTCATGACCCCTACTCTGTCCTTTCGAGCCAACGGTGCTCCGTTCAACCTCGAAGGGCGGACCACCCCCTTTTCCAACTCCCTTAAAACCGAATTCGACCTGAACGTCGTCGACCTCGCGCTGCCCCAATACTGGGCCTATGCCATGGCCAGGGAAAACCTCAAGCTTTCCAAGGGGTTTCTGACCCTTGAAAGCAAGCTGGCCTTCGAACAATTCGAGGACGCGCTCCCTTCCTTCTCCCTGCAGGGCATCATCACGGGAAGCGACATCGAACTGACCGATGACGGAGTGCCCGTACTCACCGCCGCCAGGACAGAGGTTGTCATAGACGACATCTCCATCCTGAACCTGCAGCTCGGACTGAACTCCGTAGCTCTGGAACAGCCATATTTGAAAATCGTGCGCCAAAAGGACGGGAGCCTGAACTGGATGCACTACTTCGTGACTCCGGATGACCCGGCAACCTCGCCGTCCAACGCCACGGACCCAGGCGCACTGGCCGCGCGGAACGCAACCGTCCCTGTCGCCATGAAAAGCGGGAACGCCACGGGAACTGCAGCCCAGACGGCAAGCACCAACACGACTGTTGCCGTCGAAACCGGCAACGCATCCATGACCGAAATCCCGGAGATCGACAACGCCACAGCCGCCAGACGCGAAACCGCCAAAACCCTGCTGCTGCGGGCACCCAAAATCCGAATCACCGACGGCCGCGTCCTCTTCATGGACGAAACGACCTCCTTCACCAAGGAACTGAACTCCTTGAGCGTCAGCATCACGGATCTGGACACCTCGCGCAACGCAACCAGCCAGGCCGAACTTCATGCGCGCACATCCGACGGCGAAAGCCTCGACACGAACGCGACCTTCTCGATCTCGCCCTTCCGCGTGCAGGCCGCCATCGCGGCCCGCGGCCTGGATGTGCCCACCTACTCCCCGTACTTCAAGGATGCCCTGCCCTTGACCCTGACCACGGCCAAGGCCGACACGCGCTTGCGTTTCCTCATCGATGGAGAGGACAAGGCCCCACGCCTTGACGACGCATCCCTCGAAATCCGCAACCTGTCACTCACGGCGGCCGATGGAGCCGGAGAGGTCACGCTGGACCGCGCGGCGTTGGACAACATTTTCCTGAACCTGGCCGACAAAAGTGTCCGCACAGGCGTGTTCACCTTGAATGGGGCGAAGGTCTCCACCGCCCTCGACCAGCAGGGCAGGGCCAGCCTGCTCGACGCTCTGGATGCTCCAACCACCAAAAAAGCCGACCCCTCCGGACCGGCCAAGCCCGACTCCACCGACCAGACGCAGCCCGATGCCACAGCCTGGAATGTCGCACTGGCGGGGGTATCCATAAAAGAGACAACCCTTTCAACCGGGGACAAGGCCGCCCCGACTCCGGTCAGACTCTCCTCCCTGCAGGTTGGCCCGGTGGCGGTGGACACAAAAGTGCAATCCGTGCAGGTCGGCCCCGCGGAACTGAACCTGGCTGTCGATCTGGTAAGGCAGCCAAACGGCGATCTGAACCTGGCCAGGCTGTTCGCTCCCGAAAAGGCGGCCTCGGCCAGCCCCGCAGCCCAGGCCAAGACTTCCTCACCGTCGTGGGCGGTGGCCGTGGAGCAGGTTTCCCTCGCCGGCACCAGTGTCTCGCTCACGGACCAGACCCTGGCCAAGCCCGTACGCCTTGATGTGGACCAGATCACTTTTCTGGCCAAGAACCTGTCCACGGATCTCGGCAAGGCCGTCCCTCTGACCCTGTCCTGCCGCGTGGAGGAGACGGGCACATTGAAGGCCGCCGGTGACATCGTTCCGGCCACCATGACCAGCAAGGGCAGCCTCACGCTGACCCGGATTCCGCTGGCCGTCGCCGCAGCCTATGTCGCGGATGTGGCCGCCATCGACATTCCTGCGGGCAGACTCGGCGGGAAACTCGACTGGAGCATGGGCGACAAGGCCCGGGACCGGATCTCCGGCTCCCTGCAGGTTGATGGGCTGCGGGTCACCGAGGCCCGGTCCAGGACGGAACTGCTCGGCTTCAAATCCCTGGACGTGAATCGCCTCGACCTGCAACTCTCGCCCCTGACCCTGACCATTGCCCAGGTCAATCTGGTCGAACCCCGAGGCAGTTATGTCATCGACGCCCAGGGCACGACCAGCCTGGACCGCCTCGCGCCGACAACCCCAAGGAAAAGCCAAGCAAGCCCCTCCGACACTTCAGAGGGGCTCAAAACCCTGGAAATCGGGAAGGTAAGCCTCAAGCAAGGGCGCTTTTCCTTTGCCGACAAGACCCTTTCACCACAGTTCGAGTCCGTCATCTCACCGCTGGACCTGACCGTGACCGGCTTTTCCCTGGACCCGGCGAAGCGCACGGAACTGGACCTGACCGCCATCATCGACGGCTCCGCGCCCATAACCGCCAAGGGGTGGGTCTCGCCGCTGAAAGACCCCATGGAAGCCAGCAGCACCGTGACCCTGCGCAATCTGGATCTGGTCGCATTGTCGTCCTACTCTTCGAAATTCATCGCCTACCCTGTCGCACGCGGCCAACTGGACTGGGATATGAACGTGGACACCTCGGAAAACAAGCTGTCCATGGGCAACGCCATCAAGGCCCGCCAGCTTGAACTCGGCGACAAGGTCGAATCCCCGGACGCACCCAATGTGCCGGTCAAGCTGGGCCTGGCACTGCTGCGCGACATGTCCGGCAACATCGCCATCAACCTGCCCATCAAGGGAGACCTGGCCGACCCGAAATTCAACATCGGCGGCATCGTGCTGCAGGCCTTCCTGGGCCTTATCGTCAAGGCCATCGCTTCCCCCTTCTCCCTGCTGGCCAGCCTTGTCCCCGATGGAGGCGGCGAGGACCTGAACAGACTCCCCTTCCCGCCCGGCCTGTCCGCCCCCGCGCCCGAAGCCCTGCAGAACATGCAGGCCCTGGCCGATATCCTGGCGCAGCGCCCCGGCATCAAGATATCCATCCAGGGCCACTCCGATCCCGCCGCCGACAGGCAGGCCCTGGCCGACATGCAATTCATGCGCAAGCTGCAGGTCATCAAATTCGATGATCTGCCACGAAGGGAAAAGGAAAAGACGACGCTGGATGAACTTGAGATCACGGACGAGGAATACCCTGAACTGCTTTGGGAGGCCTACAAGGAAGAGCCCGTGGAAAAGGAAAAGGGCGCCTTCGGCATGCACAAGGACGTCTCCCGCGAGGTTCAGGAAGACAAGCTCAGGGAGCTCATAAACATCACTGACGCCGATCTTGTGCGCCTTGCCGCCACCCGGGCGGAATTTGTGAAGAATCATCTCGTGCAGGAGCTTGGCGTGGATGCCGGGCGCATCTTTCTGGGCAAGACCGGCCCGCAGGCCCTGTCCGGGGCGCACGAAGCGACGGTGGAAATTCAGCAGTAGAAAACAGCAGGGCTGCCCGATGCGGCAGCCCCGCAAGCATTGTCAGTGCGGTACAAAAAAATCAGCCTTCGAGAATGACCATGGCCACGGCATTTTCGCGGCTGTGGGACAGGGTGATATGCGCGGTGCGGCCCCCCAGGGCCTGAAATCTGAGCTGGGCCTGGTTGTGAAAAGAGATCTGCGGCTTGCCGAGCGCGTCGGAACGCACCTCGATATCCTGAAACGTGATCCCGCCGCTGAATCCCGTGCCCAGCGCCTTTACCGCCGCCTCCTTGGCCGCGAAACGGGAGGCCAAAAACGGAACCGCATTGGCCGGAACAAGGGCGATCTCTGCCGGAGTCAGAATTCGTGCGCTGAACTTGTCGGCGAACCGGGCATACGAACGCGCGATTCGCTCAAGCTCCGCAATGTCGACACCCACTCCGATAATCATATCCCGCACCACCCATGTTTGTCCCGCACCCCGGGACCGTTTGGCAAAGCCACCTGCGTTTTGCGGGATTTATCCCTGCGCAGGAGGCTCATCAAAACCAATGGGGCCATGTTTGTCAATTCAGGACGAACGGGGCAAACTTCAAGACTTCTGATGCAGATCCTTTCGAGAGCCAACTATTTGAATTGCACACTTTCACAGCATCAATTAGGATTTATGATCAACAACGCAATTTTTCATGCATGATAGCGGACCTTTTCCTTTTCAACTTTTCTTGGGGCAGCCCTCTTAAAACGCATCATCCCCTTCAGGACCTCCCGTGAACATTCTCATGTACTCCCACGACACCTACGGCCTGGGACATATCCGTCGGAGCATGGCTCTGGCGCAAAACATCCTGACCGAGGAACACAACATCCTCATCCTGACGGGTTCACCCATCGTCGGCCGGTTCGACTTCCCGCAAGGCATCGATTTCGTGCGCGTTCCGGGCATGATCAAACAGAACAACGATCTCTATGTGCCGCATTCGATAAAGGTCGAGCCCGAGATGGCACTGACCATTCGCCAGAACATCATCCTGGCCACCGCGCAAGCTTTCAAGCCTTCCCTCTTTCTGGTCGACAAGGCCCCGCTGGGCCTCAAGCGCGAGGTGGTCCCGACCTTGCGCTGGTTGCGGGAAGAGAGCCCGAAAACTCAAGTCGTGCTGGGGCTTCGCGACATCATGGACAGCCCCGAGAGCACTATCGAGGAATGGCGCAGGAAGAACATCTATGACGCTCTGGATACGCTCTATTCGGAGATCTGGGTCTACGGAAACCGCGAGGTGTACGATTCTGTACGAGAATACGAAATTCCCGCCCACATCGCCTCGAAGATGCATTTCACCGGATACATCCCACGGCAGATCCCGCGTATCCAGCATCGCCCGCGCATCCGCCGCAGCATGAACATAGCACCGGGCGAAAAGTTCGTGTTGGTGACGGCCGGCGGGGGCGGAGACGGACACAAGGTCGTGGACACGTACCTGACCATGCTCGAGACCCTGCCCCATGCCCCGTTCAAAACCATGATCGTGACCGGCCCGATGCTGGCCGAGAACCTTTACGACCAGCTCGCGGCCAGGGCCCGTAAGCTCAAGGTGCGCATCTGCAAGTTCTACCGCAAGATGGAAAAGGCCATCCTGGCCGCCGACTGCGTGGTCTCCATGGGCGGCTACAACACCATGTGCGAGATCGTCGGCGCTGCCCGCCCGTCCCTCATCATCCCCCGCAGCGTCCCGCGGGAAGAGCAGCTCATCCGGGCCAGACTCTTCGCCGCCAGGGGACTGCTGGAATACATCCCGTGGGAGACCGTCGAACCGGCCCCCATGCTCGCATGCATCGAGAAACTCCTGCACGAACCGGCCTCCTACGAAGCGGCCCTGGCCGGTTTCCCCATGACCGCCTTCGACATCATCAACCAGCGAATCCAGAGCTTCGGAGCACAGGCATGAAAACTCCCGTCATCGGCATGGTCCTCAAGGGGTATCCCCGCATTTCCGAGACCTTCATCTCCAACGAGATCCGCCTCCTGGAAGAACAGGGGCTCACGGTGCACATCTTTTCCATGCGCCAGCCCCGCGAGAATTTCACCCACAAGTCCGTGGAGGCCATAAAGGCCCGCGTGACCTATCTGCCGTCCGAGTTCTGGACCAGCCTGCACCGCTTCCTGTGGCCGAACCTGCGCACCCTGCTGTCCCACCCCGCAGGATACGCAAAGAGCTTCCGGCTGGCCTGCAAGCGCTTCCTGCACAACCGCAATTTCATGACCTTCAAGCATTTTTTCCAGGGCGGCTATCTGGTGCACCACGCCCAAGGTCTGAACCTGGCCCACCTGCACGCCCACTTCGCCCACAGCCCGACCTCGGTTGCCATGTTCGCCTCCGAGATCTGCGGCGTGCCCTTCAGCTTCACGGCCCACGCCAAGGACATCTACACCTCCGACGCCACTCAGCTGTCCGAGAAGATCGACAAGGCCCGCTTCGTCGTGACCTGCACGAAATACAACAAGGCCTTCCTGGAAGATCTCGTGCAGGGGCGACACGAAGTGCACTGCGTGTATCACGGCATCGACCTCGAACTCTTCTTCGCCCACGCGGTGACGCGCACACCCGAGCCGCCTTACACATTCCTGACCGTCGCCCGCATCGTCGAAAAGAAGGGCATCCCCGACATCCTCGAAGCCCTGGCACTGCTGGCCAGGGAGGGTTTCCCCTTCCGCTACGTGCTCATCGGCAGCGGCGACGACAAGGAGGCCGTGAAAACCAGGGTGCGGGAACTGGGACTGGAAGGGCATGTGGAGATGCCGGGCACCATGGCCCACGACCAGGTCCTGGAACACTTCCAGGGCGCCGACTGCTTCGTGCTCGGCTGCCGCATCGCCCGCAGCGGCGACCGCGACGGCATCCCCAACGTCCTGGCCGAAAGCATGGCACTGGGGGTACCGGTCATCGGGACCCGCGTCTCGGGCATCCCCGAACTGGTCGAACACGAGGAGACGGGTCTGCTGGTCGACGCCACGCGGCCCGAAGAAATGGCCGCGGCCCTCAAACGCATCGCCACGGACCAGGCGCTGCGGGCGAAAATCATTCCGGCGGCCAGGCAGAAAGTGACCGAGGTCTTCGACAACAAGAAGCTCATTGTCGAACTCGTGGCCCTGTACCGCAGCCTGACGAACCTCTAGGCCCATGCGCATCGCCTATTACCCGACCTTCCGCGCCCTGGATCACCCGCGATCGTCGGGCCTGGTGTCCATTGCCCGTGACGTTGTCGCGGCCATGGAGGCCGGGGGACACGAGGTCATGGTGCCTCTCAGCCAGACCACGGAGTGGATCTTCCTGCGCCCGCTTGAATGGCCCGGGGCCCTGGTCGATGCTTGGAAGGCCTGCAGGGCCGTGAAACGCGCCCGCCCGGACTGCTGGTTCACCTACCACACCTACTATCGCGGCCCGGACCCGTTCGGGCCATTCATCGCCGCCCGCCACCGCCTGCCCTATTTCATCCTGGCGGGCTCCTATGCCACCAAGTACCGCAAGCGCCTGAAAACCTGGGCAGGCTTCCACCTGAACCGCATGGCCCTGGAGCGGGCCGATGCGGTCTTCGTCAACAAACTGCGCGACGTGGACAACCTCGGGCGCATCCTGCCGCCGGAGCGCATCGTTTACATCCGTCCCGGCATCCGCACGGAAAATTTCCCCCTGAACCCCGGCCTGGGCGCGGCCACCCGCTTGCGCCTCGGGCTCAATGGAAAGCTGGTCGTCGTCACGGCGGCCATGTTCCGCCCCGGCGTAAAGGAGGACGGCGTCGCCTTCGTCATCGACGCCTGCGCGGCCCTTAAACCCCGGTTTCCGGAACTGCACCTGCTCATCCTTGGCGACGGCGCCGGGCGCGAACGTCTGGAGAAGCGGGCCAGGCAGCTCCTGCCCGATGCCTGCACCTTCTCCGGCCGGGTGGAACCTGCAGACATGCACGGCTGGTACCAGGCCGGCGACATCTTCGCCTTTCCCGGCATCGGTGAGGCCCTGGGCATGGTCTACCTCGAGGCCCAGTGCTGCGGCCTGCCCGTGGTGGCCACCAGTCACGACGGTGCGCCGGAGGTCGTGGCCGACGGCGAGGCCGGGATCATCGTCCCGCCCTTCTCCCTCGAAGCCTTTGCCTCTGCGGTGGGCGAACTGCTGCGCGACGCGGACCGGCGCAGGCTCCTGGGCAGGCAGGCCCGCAAACGCGTGCTGCGTGTTCACGACATCGCCGCCAACTACCGGGAAATGCTGGTCGTCATGGAAAAGATCTGCGCCGGGAGGCGCTCATGAACGTCATTGGCCTGCTGCGCCACGGCCCCACGGTCTGGAACCGCGAGAAGCGCATCCAGGGTATGACCGACACGCCCCTGGACCCCGGCTTCGACCCACGCTCCTGGCGGGAGACCCTGACCGCCCACGGGCCGTGGGATTACGCCGCGACCAGCCCCCTGCAGCGAGCCCGGGAAACGGCACGGCTTCTCTTTCCGGAGTGCACTTCCGAAATCGTCCCGGGCCTGCGCGAGCAGGACTGGGGGGCATGGACGGGCCGCACCGTGGCAGGCCTGCGACGGGACCATCCCGGCCTGATCGAGACTCAGGAGGCCCGGGGATGGGATTTCACCCCGCCAGGTGGCGAGAGCCGCCGAGAAGTCCTCAAGAGGGCTCTCGCCGCCGTCACGGAAACTGCCCGCGACCGCGACGGGAAGCGCATCCTCATGGTCACCCACCTTGGCGTCATCAAGATCATCCTGAACCATCTCCTGGGCTCCCCCTTCCTGCCGAACGCTTCGGCCAACGTGGCCAAGCGGGCCCTGCACCTGCTGCTCCTGGACGGCGGGGAACTTCGTGTCCTCCACACCAATGTGAGACTTTCATGAAAATCCTGCACTACACGCAATACGTCTTCGGCATCGGCCATCTCTTTCGCAGCATGGCCATCGACCGGGCCCTGGCCCCCCTGACCGTGGACCTGGTCACGGGCGGGGCGGGCGTGCCCATTCCCATGCCGGACAACGTGCGCCATCATGCCATGCCCGCCATCCGCATGGACGAAAACTACGGCAGCGTCCTGGCCGTGGTCGGCGAGCTCGAAGACACGTGGCGGGAGCGGGAGGCCATGCTCCTGGACCTTTTCCGCGACCTTGAGCCCGACGTGGTGCTCGTCGAGATGTTCCCCTTCGGCCGCCGGGTCTTTGCCCGGGAACTGCTGCCGCTGTTCGAATGCAACCGCCGCCGTCCGCGTCCGGCCAAGATCCTGTGCAGCGTGCGCGACATTCTCGTGGAAAAGAAGGATCAGGCCAAATTCGAAAAACGGGTGCTCGGCTGGCTCAATCCCTGGTTCGATGGAGTCCTGGTCCACTCCGACCCGGACCTCATCAGGCTGGACCGGACCTTCTCGCGCGTGGCCGACATCACCTGCCCCGTCTGGTACACGGGCTACGTGGCCGAAGGGCCGTCCCTCCCGGACAAGGCCGCCGCGCGGGAGTCCCTGGGGCTGCCCCCTGACGGGACCGTCATCCTGGCCAGCGCAGGTAGCGGGACCATCATCCGCGACCTCCTGGACCCCATCATGGAGGCCTCCATCCAGCTTGGCGCCCATTTCCCCCACAAACTCCTCATGTTCACGGGCCCGAACGCCCCCATTGAGGAGCGGCAACGCCTGGAGGACCGCAGCCGGGCCCATCCCGACGCCACGGTCCGCGAGTTCACCCCCCGTTTTCCCGACCATGTCCTGGCCTGCGACCTCTCGGTCAGCCGCGGCGGCTACAACACGACCATGAACCTCCTGGCCTGCGGCGCGCGTGGACTCATGCATCCGTACGGCCACGATCGCGAGCAGCGCATGCGCCTTGCGGCCCTCTCGGCACTGGGCCACGTGGGGTTGCTGGAAGACGCGGATCTGGAACCGAACCGGCTGGCCGGAATCATGGAAGACGCCCTGCGCAGGGAGCACGCTCCGGCAAGACCGCTGCGCCTGGACGGCGACAGGGAGAGCGCTGGCATCATCCGCCGCCTGGCCTCCGAACGCAGTGCGTCTTCTTGGTGAAATTTCCCGATATTCCTTGATTTTTGCGCTTCATCCGGGATAGGGATCTTCACAAGACAGGAACAGTTATCAACTACGACAAGGCTCTGCTCACGACGAGGAAGTCCATGAACGAACCCACGCGCCTCCCGCGCGGCAAGGCCATATCGCGACAGATCGTGCTGCCCTGGAACAAGTCCGTGGCCATGGCCGTGAACAGCCTGCGAATCCGGTTCTTCCGCTCCCTGGTCACGGCCTTCAGCCTGGTCCTGGCCATCGCTTTCCTGGGCTACACCCTGACAGGTTCGGCCATTGCCCGTGAACTTTTCCGGCTGCACGGCAAAGGGGCCGAGACCCTGCTGACCGCTGCCGGCTACACAGTGGACGCGGCCGGGGGCGGCCTGACCACCGGACCCAAGGAGCTCTGGCTCATCGCCCTGTCCCTGCTGGTCTGCACCGTCGGCATCGTCAATGCCCAACTCATGTCCGTGACCGAACGCTTCCGCGAGATCGGCATCATGAAATGCCTGGGGGCCCTGGACCGCATCATCCTGCGCCTCTTCATGCTGGAGGCGCTCATCATGGGCGTCCTGGGTTCCGGGGCCGGAGCGTTGCTTGGCCTCGCCGCGTCCCTTGGCGTGTCTCTGCTGAACTATCCCGGCCTGGACTTCGCGGGCATGAGCCTCACGCCGCTCCTGGCCCAGGCGGGCAAGGCGTGGGCAACGGGCGTGGGGCTGTCCCTGCTGGGCGTCCTCTACCCGGCCTATCTCGCCGCCAGGCTTCAACCCATCATCGTCATGAGGGCAGAACATTGATGGACAAGCACAACATCGTCCGCGTGGTCGGCGTGACCAAGACCTTCGCCCTGGGCAAGATGCCGGTGCAGGTCCTCAAGGGTGTGGACCTCGAGGTCGCGGCCGGGGAATACCTGTCCATCATGGGACCGTCGGGATCGGGCAAGAGCACGCTGTTCAACATGATCGGCGGCCTGGACAAGCCCACAAGCGGCCGCGTGTTCATTGACGAGGTCGACATCTCCCAGCTGGACGCCTACGAGCTGGCCTGGCTCAGGAACCGCAAGATCGGGTACATCTTCCAGACCTTCAACCTCATCCCGGTCATGAGCGCCCTGGAGAACGTGACCCTGCCCATGATCTTCGCCGGCATGCAGAGCGACCACGCCGTGGAAAAAGGCCGCGGCCTGCTGGACCTGGTGGGCCTCGGGGAGCGATTCCTGCACAAGCCGGCCGAGCTGTCGGGCGGCCAGCAGCAGCGCGTGGCCATCGCCCGCGCCTTGGCCAACGACCCGGCCATCATCCTGGCCGATGAGCCCACGGGCAACCTGGACTCGTCCACGGGCGGGGAGATCATCGACCTGCTGCAGAAGATGAGCCGGGAGCGCGGCGTGACCATCATCTCCGCCACCCACGACTTCAAGATGCTCAACGTGTCCGACCGCGTGGTCTGGATCCGCGACGGGCGCATCGATAAAATCGAGAACCGCGATGAACTGAACATCTCGCTTGGGACCATCCAGGAGCGCCATGATTTTGCGTAGGCTCATCCTTGCCCTGGTCTGCCTCGTGCTGGCCTGCGGCCCGGCCCTGGGCGGGGTCGAGGAGCATCTTCGCGCCCTGGCGTCCATCCCGGACCGCGCCGTGGGCACGGCCGGCGAGGCGCAGACGGCCGAACATGTCCGCCAGGTCTTCGAGTCTCTGGAAGAGCGACTGGGCGCGACCACGGGCCGACAGGAATTCCTCACGCCTGTGCGCGTCTTCCATTCTGCGTCCCTGACCGTGGACGGCAGGATGCTGCCCGTCCGCCCCCTCTTCGCCAACGCCATGGCCCCGGAGAGTCTGGCCGTGCCTCACCGGGCCGGTCTCGTGCATGTGGGCGACGGCCGCCTGGAGGATTTTGACGGCAAGGATGTGGCCGGGAACATAGTGCTCATGAACCTCGACTCAGGCCAGGGCTGGCAGCACGCAGCCAACCTCGGAGCCCGCGCCCTCGTCTACCTGGACCGGGGCGGGGACATCGCGCCGCGACTCCGGTTCCGGGACAAGGAGGAGCTCGCGCCCGTGGACTTCCCCCGGTTCTGGATTCCCGCGGACGAATTCCGGACTTTGCTCGGCCCCCCGGAAGAAGCCAACGGCCTGACGGCGACGCTGGACTGCCGCGCCGAGTGGGCCAAGGGACGCTCGGCCAACTTGTGGTGCCTCGTGCCCGGGCAGGACCCGTCCATGGATGGCGAAATTCTCATGGTGGAGGCTTTCCTCGACGGCGGCCGCTACGTTCCGGGCCATGCCCCGGGAGCCGACGAGGCCGTGTCCCTGGCCACCCTGCTGCACCTGGCCGAAACCTTTCAGGAGGCTCCTCCCCGCCGCCCCGTGCTGCTCATGGCCTCCTCGGCTCACGGCAACGCCCTGACGGGCCTGCGCGAGGCCGTGTGGGCCCTCTTTGCCAAGGACAAGGACATCGCCGCTGAACTCGGGGATATGGAGACAAAGGATGCGGACGCGCGGGACACGTCAGCCCTCCTGGAGGCGGGCAGGCTTCATGCGGACGACGCCCGCGAAAACGACCTGATCATCAAGGCCATCCAGACAGAGATCCGCAACGAGGTCGAACGACTGAACGTGGACCTGCGCCTGGCACGCAAGGACCAGGAGGCCAACGCCGTCCGGATCAGGGAGATGGCCGCGCGCAAGCTCCTGCTGCGCAAGGTGGGCTGGGAAGCATCCTTTGCCGGGCTCGGGGACGACGGCCTGGAGGCCGTGCGTGCCTTTGTGCCCTCGGCCCTGAAGCGCTCCCGGCGCATGGCCGCGGACATCGCGGACCGTCTGGGCGCCCTGCGCTCCGCCCTGGCTCTCAAGGAGGCCGTGGACGGCAGGCGCATGGCCGCGGCCGTGTCCCTGCACCTTTCCTCCCACGGCAACGGCGTGGGCAGCGTGGATGACGGCTGGCTCTTCCAACTGACCCCGAGGGTGAACCGCACCAAAAGCTTCGCCAACATCCGCCCTGTCCTGAAAAACGCGACCCGGGATGGCGACGTGGCGTACCGCGATCTTCTCGGCGGCGTCGGGCGCAAGACATGGTTCAACAATTTTCCAGACCAGCCGCCCATGGGCGGCGAGGTCCTGGCCCTGGCCGGTATGCCCGGATTCACCCTGGCCACCCTGAACGACATGCGCCCGGCCTGGGGCACCCCATACGACACCCTGGAGCACGTGGACAGGGTCAGGGCCCAGCAGCAGGCAGACATGGTCGTCTCCATGATCCGGGCCCTTGACGGCGCCGACCTGCCGGAACCATCCCAGAAGGCCGCAAAGGGCTTCGCCACCCTGTCCGGGCGCGCCAATTTCCTGCGTCAGGGCGAACTCTTCCCGGAACAGGAGGCCGAGGGCGCCCTGCTGCAGATCTATCAGGACCAGCATTACGCCCTGACCTGGGTGGACAGCCTGGGACGTTTCAAACTTGCAGGCCTGGCCGACAAGAAGCATTCCTTCGGCAAGGCCATCATCGAAGGCTACCGCTTCGAACCCGGCGCCAACACGGCCGCCTGGGCCATCGACAAGGCGGCCACGGGCAAGGACCGTTACCGGGTCAAGCTCGGGAGCGGCATGACCGAGACGGACCTGATCATGTTCGGCTGCACCCAGACCACCCTTTTCGACCTGCGGGAGGCGCGCAACCTGAATCCCCTGACGCGCATCAACCTCCTGGACGCACGTACGGACACCGAGCCGCTGCGCTACTGGTACAGCAGGGTCGACACCCGGCGTACGACCCTGTGCAGCATCTTCCTGGACGGCGATACGCCCTTCAAGGCGACCCTCTCGGACACGGTGCTGCAGCGCAAGCTCCTGCTGCTGAACAACAGCCCCGAAGACATGCTCGGCAAGGGCTTCCCGGCCGCGACCACGCCCGCCGTCCTGAACACGTCTCTCCAGGCCGCGCAGGACATGGTCAATCTGGTTCAGCCCCGCGTGGAGAACCTGGAAAGCCATTCCATCGTCAACCAACGCGTACGCCTGCTCCTGAGCCAGGCCAGGGACCATCTGCAACGGGCCGAGGAGGCCAGGGACAACCTCATGCACAGCGTGGCGGACCGCAATGCCCGCGCCTGCCTGTCCCTCATCTCGCGTGTCTACAACGACGTCGAGGGGACCCAGAAGGACGTCCTGGGCGGCGTGCTCTTCTACATCGCCCTGTTCGTGCCCTTTGCCTACTGCCTGGAGCGCCTGCTCTTCGCCCACGTCTCCATCAACAAGCGCATCGCCTCGTTCCTGGCGCTCCTGTGCGCGGTCATCGCCATCGTCTACTCCGTGCACCCCGCCTTCGAGCTGACCTACAGCCCCCTGGTGGTGGTCCTGGCCTTCTTCATCCTGGGGCTCTCGATCCTGGTCTCGCTGATCCTGTTCACGCGCTTCGAGCAGGAGATGAAGAACCTCCAGCGCCGGGCCATGGTCTCGCGGGACCAGGCAATTTCCCTGTGGGGGGCCTTCGTGGCGGCCTTCTCCATCGGCGTGACCAATCTGCGGCGGCGCAAGGTCCGCACGGGTCTGACCTGCGCCACCCTGATCATCCTGACCTACACCCTGCTCAATTTCACCACGGTGAAGCACTCCCTGGACCAGGGCGCCGTGCGTTTCCAGCCCTCGTCGCCCTATCACGGGGTCATGCTCAAGGCACTGGAATGGCGTTCCCTGCCGAACGAACTCGACCGGGAGATCGTCCGGCCGGGCGAGGCGGTTCCGGCCCGCCGCGTCTGGTGGGAGACCGCCGACAGGACGCGGCCGCCGGCCATCGTTGTCGCCTTCGGGGACCGCGAGGCCGAAGCCGCCGGTCTGGTGGGACTGGACCCGGGCGAAGCGACCCTGGCGGCCGGGCGCACCGTGATGGTCCAGGGCGACTGGATCGACGACAGCGAGGGGCGGCAGGTCCTGCTTTCGGAAAGCGTGGCCCGCGAACTCGGCATCACGGAACTGGAGGCGGGGACGGAAGTCCGGATCTGGGGCATCCCCTTTGCCGTGCGCGGGATCTTCGACGGCGATTCCCACGACAAGGCCCTGGACCTGGACGGCGAACCCCTGACGACCGTCATCTATCCCAACGAAGTGTCTTCGGATATGAGCGAGGCCGAGGCCGAGGCCGCCGAATCGGGCCAGGACATCGCCACCATGTCCAGCCGGTACCAGCACGTCCCGGGCAGCCGGACCCTCATCGTACCGGCCACCACCCTGCTGCGCGCTGGCGGCGTCCTGAAGAGCCTGGCTCTGCCGTCCGCGCCCGGCCTCGACCACCACAACCTGTCGGCCAGCCTGGCCGACAGGTACCAGTTGCTGCTCTTCCACGGCGAGGGCGAGAACACCTGGCTGCACTACTCGTCCAGCACCCTGTCCTATGGCGGCATGGGCAACGTGCTCATCCCCTCGGTCATAGCCATCCTCATCGTGCTCAACACCATGGTCGGCAGCGTGGTGGAGCGCAAACGCGAGATCGCGGTCTACACCTCCGTGGGCCTGGCCCCGCCCCACGTGTCCTCGCTGTTCATCGCCGAGGCCCTGGCCTTCGGCATCATCAGCGCCGTGACCGGCTACCTCGCGGCCCAGGTGGCGGCACATTTCCTGGCCGGCACGCCCATCTGGGCCGGCATGACGGCCAACTACTCTTCCCTGGCCGGGGTGGGGGCCATGATCACGGTCATGGCCGTGGTCCTGCTGTCGGTCATCTACCCGTCGAGGGTGGCCGCGCACATCGCCATCCCCGACGTGACCCGGACCTGGAAACTGCCTCCTCCCGAAGGCTCCACCCTGGTCGTGACCCTGCCCTTTCTCATCAAGCTGCACGAACAGGAGTGCGCCGGAGGCTTCCTGGCCGAATACTACCTGGCCCACGCCGACATCTCCCACGGCCTCTTCTCCACCGACGACCTGGAAGTGGAGTACGCCTGCCCCGTGGGCCTGCGCGCCGAGGATCATCCGGAGTGCTTCGACATCTCCTTCAGAGCCTGGCTCGCGCCCTTCGACTTCGGCATCCGCCAGCGGGTGTCCATCATCTCCTGCCCCTCGCCCGACTACCCGGGATTCCTGGAGATGCGCGCCACCCTTACTCGCGAGGCCGGGGAGCGGAACGCCTGGCTGCGCCTGTGCAGGACGTTTCTGAACGACCTGCGCAAGCAGCTGCTCATCTGGCGATCCCTGGGCGACCCGGAAAAGGAAAAATTCGAACGATTCATGCAGGAACGCATGAACACTGAGGGAGGCGCGGCATGACACACGTCATCAGACCAAGGGCCTATCTCGGCGGCACGCTCCTGGGCGTGGCCTTCTGCGCCGTGACCCCCTTCGCCAACGCCTACCTGCGGACCACGCCCCTGGCCGGCGGGCACTTTCCCCTGGCGGCCTTCTTTGTCTTCTTCGCCTCGGCCGTGCTCCTCTCGCTCCTGTCCAGGATCAGCCGCCGCCCCCCCCTGCTGAGCGGCTACGAACTGCTCACTGCCTGGGCCCTCATGGTCCTGGTCTCGGGCATCGGATTCACGGGGCTGGTGCGGACCTTCTTCATCAACATCACGGCCCCGGCCTACTTCGCCGACGCCACCAACAACTGGGAGAGCCTGCTGCCCCACCTGCCCGAGGCCCTCTACCCCAGCGACCCGTCCGTTCTGAACGCCGTGTATGGAGGACTGCCGGGCAAGACCGGGCTGACGATCATAGAGACCCTGGAACGCATCCCGTGGTCCTTCTGGCTTCCCGTACTGGGCGCCTGGAGTGTCTTCATCCTGCTGGCCTACGCCACGCTCTTCTGCCTGGCGAGCCTCTTCGCCACTCAATGGGTCGTGAACGAACGCATCAACTTCCCCCTGCTGCAGATGCCCAAACTCCTGGCCGAGGCCTACGACGAGCAGCGCCTGTTCGCCTTCCTGGGCGACCCGTTCCTGCTGTGCGGGCTGTGCGTGCCCGTGCTCATCCACACCCTGGGCGGCCTGTCGGCCCATTTCCCGTCCATCCCGTCCATGCCTACGGAGATCCTGGCCGGGTCATATTTCCCATCGGCGGGCTTTCTTTCGGGCTTCCAGAAACTCAAGATCTTCATCTACCCGGCCTTCATCGGCTTCGCCTTCATCACCACCCGGCAGATATCCTTCAGCTTCTGGCTGTTCTTCCTTTTGGCCGGGCTGGTCACGGGCATCCTGCAGACCTCGGGGCTGCAGATCCCGGATTCGTCCCTGGGCACCCTCTTCGGCCCGGTCATCTCGAGGCCCGAGGAAACCCAGGTCATCGGCGCGACCATCGTCTTCTTCGGGTTCATGGTCTGGCTGGCGCGCGAATACCTGCTAAACACCATCAGACAGTGCGTACGCCCCGACCCGGAATTCCAGGAGGCGGGCTGGATCTCTTCGCGCACAGCCCTGCTGGGCGCCGTGGGGGGATTGGCCGGGCTGTGCGCCTGGTCGGCCTGGTGGGGCATGGGCCTGGGCGCGGCCGTCCTGCTCTACGCCGGCTTCTTCGCGGTCATGCTCGTGGTCGCCAAGCTCGTCTGCCAGGGCGGCATCCCCTACATCTCCCTGAACACGGCCCCGTCCGACGCAGCCCTGTCCCTGTTCGGCTCCAAGCCTCTGGGCAGCGTGGGCCTGGTGCTGGGCATGAGCTTGCAGAAGATGCTTTTTGTGGACGTGCGCGAATCCCTGCTGCCGTCCCTCATGAATGCGGGCAAGGTCTCCGAGCACGTGCGCCGTCGGCGGACCATGGGTCTGGCCATGGCCGCGAGCCTGGTCCTGGCCGTGGTCGCCTCCTTCATGGGCATGCTCTACGTCTGCTACCGCTACGGCATCCAGGAGCTGGACATGGACTGGGCCACGCGCACCACCAGGACGGTCTGGGCCAACTCCCAACGCCTCCTGGAGACGGCTCACACGCCAGACGGCTGGATCCTGACGTTCATCCTCATCGGTGCCGCGGTCATGCTCGTGCTGGTGCTGTGCTACTACCTCTTTCCCTGGTGGCCCATCCATCCCATCGGCTACATCCTGGCCTTCAGCTCCTCCATGCGCATCCTGTGGTTCAGCTTCCTCATCGGCTGGGTCTTCAACACCCTGTGCCTGCGCTACGGAGGAACGTTTCTGTACCGGCGCGTCCGCCTTTTCTTCATCGGGTTGATCATCGGCGACTTCTGCATGGGCGCCTTCTGGGCCCTGGTCAGCCTTAAAACCGGAATCAGCTACCTGGTTCTGCCATCCTGAGAGTGCCATGTACGACGATCGCGAACTCAAGGAATACCGGGATCTGCTGAAACCGCCGACGCACTTCGAGGAGGGCTTTGACTGGAAGACCGTGGTCGGCGCCATCTTCATAGGTTTCCTGATGATGCCCGGCTCCATGTACCTGCAACTGGTGCTGGGCACGGGCATCGGGCCGGCGGCACGCTGGGTGACCATCATCCTCTTCGCCGAGATCGCCAAACGCTCCTATTCGGAACTCAAGCAGCAGGAGATCTTCCTGCTCTATTACATGGCCGGCGCGGCCCTGGCCTCGCCCTTCCAGGGCCTGCTCTGGAACCAGTACCTGGTCCAGTCCGACGCGGCCCAGATGCTGGGCCTGACGGAATACATCCCCAATTGGGTGGCCCCGGCCCTGAATTCGGCCGCCTACGTCGAACGCACCTTCCTGCATCGGGACTGGTTCGTGCCCGTGCTGCTCATGTGCGGGGCCATGATCATCCAGCGTGTGGACCAGTTCGGACTGGGCTACGCCCTGTACCGCCTGACCTCGGATGTGGAGAAGCTGCCCTTCCCCATGGCCCCCGTGGCCGCCTTGGGCACCATGGCCCTGGCCGAGTCCACCGAGGACAAGAAGGACAGCTGGAAATGGCGCGTGTTCTCCATCGGCGCCATGATCGGACTGGCCTTCGGCTTCGTCTACGTGCTGCTACCGGCCCTGTCCGGCCTGTTCTTTACGGAGCCCATCCGGATCATCCCCATCCCGTGGCTGGACCTGACCCGCAATACCGAAGGCTTCCTGCCGGCCGTGGCCACGGGCATCCAGCTGGATCTGGGCCTCATCTTCATCGGCATGGTCCTGCCCTTCTGGGCCGTCATCGGCGGTTTCGTGGGCCTGCTCATCACCATTGTGGCCAACCCCATCCTGCACGCCCACGGCATCCTGCACCGCTGGCACCCGGGCATGGGCACCGTGGACACGGTCTTCTCCAACAGCTTCGACTTCTACATGAGCTTCGGCATCGGACTGGGCCTGGCCATCGGTCTCATCGGCTTCTGGCAGGTGGGAAAATCCTACCGGAAGCAGACCGGCGAGCGCCTGAACTTCGCGGCCCTGTTCTCCCCGCCCCCGGGCCGCGGGGACATCTCCATCTGGCTGTCCCTGGGTATCTACGTCTTCTCGACCCTGTCCTACGTGGCTTTCTGCATGTGGCTGGTGCCGAGTTTCCCCTGGATCTTCTTCCTGCTCTACGGCTTCATCTACACGCCCATCATCTCCTACATCACGGCGCGCATGGAGGGCATCGCCGGGCAGTACGTCAGCCTGCCGCTGGTGCGCGAGGCCAGCTTCATCGCCGGGGCCAAGTACTTCGGATATCACGGCATCGAGATCTGGTACGCGCCCATCCCCATGCACAACTACGGCGAAGCCACGGTGAGCTTCCGCCAGATCGAACTGACCGGCACGAGCCTGCGGGGAATCATCAAGGCCGAATTCCTGACCCTGCCCATCGTGCTCGTGGCCTCCCTGCTCTTTTCCCAGTTCCTGTGGCAACTGGCGCCCATACCTTCGGCCAGCTACCCTTACGCTCAGGAACTGTGGCATCTGCAGGCCCTGAACACCCTGCTCCTGCAGACGGCCACCCTGGAGGGTAATTCCCTGTTCTTCCAGGCGCTCAATTCGATCTATGTTTCATCGGGGGTGGTTTTCGGAGTGATCGTCTACGCCCTGCTGAGCGTGGTGGGCCTGCCCGTGCTGCTCATCTACGGCGTGGTGCGGGGCCTGGGCCAGTCCACGCCCCACGGACTGATCCTGGAACTGGCGGGAGCGCTGCTGGGACGCTACTATTTCCTGAAGAAGTTCGGGACAAAATGGCGGCAGTACGCCCCGGTCCTGCTGGCGGGGTTCTCCTGCGGCATGGGTCTGGCGGGAATGTTCGCCATGGGCTGCACGCTGATACTCAAGTCTTTGAACAGGCTGCCGTACTAGCAGGATGAACGCTTCCGGAGGGCACCGGATCCGTTGTGCAACCGAGGCATGGCAGGCATGGATTCCATCTTTCGAACATCCGGTCACCGCCAACGGTACGAAGTCATTCCCGCGAAGGCGGGAAGCCATGCCTTATCTCCGTGAAAAATTACGGGCCTCCGGGAATTGACCCCGGCACGCGCCCGGCGCAACCCTCACAACAATCCCGGCCCGGCAACATCCCCGTCGGCGCCACGTTCAAGACGCTGCAAATCCCAGAAAACCACGCTCTCCACAAGCTCCCGGGCCACAGCGGCCAGGGACGCGGGCTGGGCCACAAGCTGGGGGAGAAGCCTGCGTCGGTGCAGAAGCAGGCAATCGGCCGCGGTTTCGGCCCGCAGGGTGTAGAGCCAGCGGTACTGGCCCAGCAGCGTGAGCCCGCCCGCGCACATCCCCTCGTTCAATGCGGCCAGCTTGCGCCCCCCCCGCTCAATGACCATGGACCCCGTGATGACGGCTACCGCCCCTTCTGCCGGCTGTCCCTCCTCGAATACGGCCTGTCCCGGGACAAATGTCTCCCGTTCGCACAGATAGGCCATTACCCGCAGCAGTTCCTCCGGCAGTTCGGCCAGGAAGGGCAGCTCGCGCAGGACGCGCAGGTTGCACTCCAGCTCGCATTGGTGGTTTTCAGACTGTTCCGACGAGACCATGAAGCACCCCCTTGGCGGCCATGAGTTCGTCGTACGGACCGCTCTCCACGATCTTTCCGGCTTTCATGACCACGATCCGGTCGTAATGGGAAACCGTGTCCAGACGATGAACAACGGAGATGACCGTGTGCTTTCCGCGCACGGTCCGAAGAAAATTCTGAACCCGAGCCTGAGACGCGTTGTCCAGGGCCGCCGTGGCCTCGTCCAGGACGTACACAGCCGGCTGCTTGAGAAAGACCCGCGCCAGGGCGACCTTCTGGCGTTGCCCGCCCGAGAGGTATTCGCCCATGCTGCCCACTTGGAATTCGAGTCCAAGTTCCACGATGCGCTCCAGCACCCCCTCCTCGATGAGGAGCTGTACCAGGTGCTGGTTGATGCGCTCCAGTGTCCCGGAGCGGCCCGACTTGGGCTGCCCGAAGAGGATGTTCTCGCGGATGCTGTAGGACTCAAGGTAACGGGTGGGTTCCAGATAGCGCAGCCTCAGGTCTTCCATGTCCTTGATGAAATCGCGGAATTCCGACCTGGCGCCCAGGATGCGGTCCTTGAGCTGTTCGGGCATGCGCACGGTCTTGTGGCGGCCGGACTCGAACTTCAAGGCCAGACGCAGCAGCAGGTTATGGGAGGCTTTCGATAGGGAACCCTGCCCCCGTGCCCCCATTTCCGACACGATCTGGGCGTAGCTGTCCACGTCATCCCTGGAGATGGGGCTTTCGGCATATAGCTCGGGGGTCTGCGCACCGTAACGCAGGATGGGAACGGTCGCGACTGCCACGATGGCGCCGAAGTCCACCAGGATCCTGTCCAGGCCGCTGTGTTCGAGGAACTCGATGAAATGCCGGTCGCTCAGGGCGTCCTCCAGACGGGCCCTGCGCTCGATGAAATCCCCGAAAACGATGTTCTTGAGGATGGAGCCGTAGTTCAGATAACGCCTCTGGTCGAAAAACTCGATGTCCTCGGCGAACTGCACCTCGTAACGCTCCCGGAAGAGGCGGCGCATCTGCAGCACACGCTCTACGAGCTCCGGGTGCTCTTCCGGTGTGATGTTGGCCTGGCTGCCGAACTTGAGGATGTCCAGGAACAACCCGACTTGCTGGACCACCTCTATGATGCGGTCCAGGTCCGGCGGCATGAAGCCTGGGACGCGGTTGGCGGCGCTGGCGCTGCTGGAATAGAGCAGGTTCTCCCGGACCGTGCCGCTGAATATGAAGGGATGTTGCGGCACCATGCCCAGATTCTCGGCTACGTCGAGCTTGGTCAGTTCGTGCACCTCGTGGCCGTCGATGCGCGCTCGCCCTCCGGTGTACGGCATGAGCTGGGCGATGACCTTGACCAGGGTGGACTTTCCGCTGCCCGAAAAGCCGACCAGGGCCACCATCTCGCCCGCACGGATGCTGAGGTTGACGCCCTCGATGATGCGCGCGCCCTCGGGGGTTCTGAAGGCCACGCCTTCCAGGTCGATGTCGCCGCGCAGCCGGTGCACGTCGCGGCCCACGGGCACGAGCAGGTGATCGGGCGTGAGGTCGAAGGCGGCCATGACGTTGGAGTACCGCACCCGGCTGTCCTCCCTGAGCTGGTAGAAATCCATGAGCTCGCGCCAGGGGTCGCTCAGGCTCGCGTAGGCCGAGAGAAAGGCCACCAGGGCGCCGAGATCGAAGTGACCACGGATGGTCATGGCACCGCCCACCAGGAAAAGCAGGAAAGGCCCCAAGTGCTCGAAGAAGTTGTTGGCGAACTTGATGCCGTAACGGTAGGCGTTCATGCGCACGTTGGCCTTGAGGAGGTGCCGGGCCTGGCTGGCGAATTTCTCGTTCTCCAGGGCGAAGCCGGCGTGGCCGTGCACCTCGTGCACGCCGGTGATAACCTCGCCGATGCTGCCGGAAATGGCCCGGCTGATCTGAACGCGGTAACGGTTGGCCTCGTTGGCGCGCTTCTGCAGACGGGGCACCACCACGATCTGCAGAGGATAGATGACGAAGCTCATCCCCGCCAGGAGCGGGTTGAGGTAGAAGAGGTAGCCTCCCATGGCCAGAAGAGTGCAGACGTTGATGAGGGGCACGGACACGGCGCTGCCGATGTATCCGGAGACCGAGGCGAGTTCGTTGATGAGGGCGTTGATGACCTGGCCGGGCTGAATGGTCCGGAAAAAGGACAGCGGCAGACTCAGGATGTGCTCGTGCAGGGTGATGCGCATGCGGAGCAGGGTGTGCTGCCCGATGTAGGCCTGCAGGAGATTGATGCAGAACTTGAGGGTGCTGGACAAAAGCGTCGAACCCACGAAGAGCAGGCAGTAGAGGACGAGCAGTTCCATGTCGCCCCGGCCGATGGCCTGGTTGACGATGCGCTTCTGCATCTCCAGCGGCACGACGCGGATGGCCACGGTCCCCACGACCAAGAGGACGATGAGCAGCTGCCATCGTCCGTTTTTTTCGAGCACCCAGGAATTCAGGCTGCGCTTGGTCACCATGAACTGTTGCCAATCCTTGTCGAGTTGTGGTTTGATTTCCTGAGTACCCTACTCTATGCCTAGAGAAAAGGACGCCATGACCGCCAGATTCGATTTTTCCCTGAACCGTCCGGAGGACGACCAGCAGAACCTGCTCGCAGCCCTGGAGGAATTCGCCAGGGCCAGGGCTCTGCCCGACGCGTTACGCTACCGTCTGGGCCTCATCGTCGACGAGATCGTTTCCAACAGCCTGACCCACGGCAAGAGCCGGGGGCAGGACTGCGAAGTTTCCGTCGTCGTGACGGACGGCGAGGAGGACATGATCGTGGAAATCGTCGACACCTGCACGCCCTTCGACCCCACTGCACACACTCTGGAGAGATGCGCAAAACATGGGGACGTCCGCATCGGCGGCATGGGCCTGTGCCTGGTGCGCAACCTGGCAGCACGCATGGACTACACCCGCAGCGGCGGACGCAACCGCACCAGGCTCACCATCAGCAAGAACATGCAGGAGAAAGCATGCAACTCCACGAAATAGAGCACCCCGCTGCCGCCGTCTTTCAGGTCAAGGGGCGCCTCGACGCAGCGACCACTGCCGAACTCGAGAAAAAGGTCCTGCAAAGCCTCGACCGCGGCGTCAGGCACCTGATCATGGATTTCTCGGAACTTGAGTATATCAACAGCGCCGGCCTGCGCATCCTGGTCATGAGCTACCAGCGTCTGAACCCACGCGGCGGGCAGGTCCTGATCTGCGGCGTCCGGGACTACATTGCCGAGATCTTCGACATCTCAGGCTACGACCGCATCTTCGCCATGTGCCCCGACATGGCGATGGCCCTGCGGGAGGTCGACCTGCTCTGACTGTTGAAAAAATCAAAATTCGCAGGCCGTTCAAAAATGGTGAGACGCAAGGAATCGAAAAAAGCCAGACCGCTTATGTATGCGCAATACACTGCGCGTCCTGGCTTTTCCCGCTGACGCAGCAGATCGCCGTTTTTGAGGCGGCCTGCTATGCCAGACGGGCAATGACCACTGTCCGGTCGTCCTCGACGCGGGCGTTTTCGGTGTACGCATCCACGGCGTCCAGGATGCGCGAGGCGAGGTCCTGAGGCGACGCCTGCAGGTTCCGTCTGACCACACTCAAAAGCCGCTCCTTGCCGAACATCCCCTTCCCTTCTATCCCGGCCTCCCAAATTCCGTCTGTGCCCATGACGAGCACGCCCTTTTCCAGCTCCTCCGAAAGTTCCGTGTACTCCCAGCCCGGCGTGACCCCGAGGGGAATGTCCCGGCCAGCCAGACTGCGACTGACCGTGCCACCCTCGGCGACGAACCAGGCAGGGTCGTGCCCGGCCCCGACCCAGGCGGCCCGGCGCGTGTCCGGACAGTAGGACAGCACGAAGGCGGTGACAAAATTGCCGCTGTCGTCCACATCCGCGTGGATGAGAGAGTTGGCGCGCGTCATGACCTCGGCCAGGTCCAGTCCCTGCAGGAGCAGGGCTTTCAGGTAAGCCCTGATGGAAGCCATGAGCAGGGCCGCGCCCACGCCGTGTCCGGTCACGTCGCCGATGACCGCCACCAACTCCGGTCCGCCGACGCCGTCGCGGACCATGAAATCGTAGAAATCCCCGCCCGTCTCCTCACAGAAGACACTGGCCCCGTAGAGCTGCAGGCCCGGCAGGTAGGGCGAGGCGGTCGGCAGCAGATTCGCCTGGATCTGCCGGGCCAACTCCAGGCCATGCACCATCCGCTCCCGCTCCACCAGGCGATCGATCATGACGTTGGTGTGCCCGGCGATGACCGCGAACTCGTCGTTGGTCACCACGGGGACCTTGGTATCCAGACGGCCGCGGCTGACCATTTCCAGGACCGAGGTCTGGTTGCGGAAGAGGAGCTTCAGATTGCGGGCATAGGAAAAGACCAGGATCAGGGTCATGACCAGCAGGATGCCCATGACGAAAAGCACTTCCCAGATCACGGCCCACAGCAGGGTGGACAGGTCCTGAGCGGCCTTTTCCTGGGCCTCGAGCCAAGTGATGTCGCGCATGAGCAGAGCGAGCAGAACCATGGTTACGAAGATGATGATCCCTGAGGAGAGGTAGGCGAAACGCCGGGTCTGGGGAAAGAAGGAGGCTGGGCCGGGACGGTGGACTTCGGCCATGTCCGTGTGTGCAATGACGCGGTGCTCCCACTCCAGACTCAGATCCAGGGCGGCGAAAAGGCCGATAGTGGCGAAACCTATGATGATCTCCACGCCGCTGAAGACCGGAAACCCCCAGAAAAGATGATGATACACGCCCACAGCCAGACCCGCGCCCACGAAGAGGGCGAAGTCCAGGAACAGCAGGCGTGTCGACTGCCGCGGCACGGGCAGAGGCTTGACCAGCCGGGGGATGAGGAGCTGCCGCAGGGCCAGGGCGACGGCAAGGTGCGCGGCCAGGGTGATGAAGAACTTCCAGACCGGAAGCGAGTCGACGAAAGGTCAGACCTGGCCGCCGTAAAAGGTCAGCACCAAGAGCATTAAGCCGTAATACACGAGGACTCTGGTCACGAGAAACTCCTCCCCCCGTTCGCGGCTGGACAACCTGCGCGGGACTGGAATAGGATCGTGTGCATGAAACGCTGCATACTTCTTCTTTGGCTGTTCATGGCCACCTCTGTCCAGGCCGAAGTTTTTCCGACGTCCCTGGGAGGCATCGTTCTCGGCGAGGACGTCTCCAGCATCCACGACATCTGCGAGATACATACAAAGATCCCCCTTTCCCAGGAGCGGCACCTGATCGAGGTCGAACTCAGTCCCTACTACGCTCCCGGCATCAGGGGGGGCACCGTGGCGTACGCCAACTGCGATCAGGTCGGCCGGATCGTGCGCATCAAGCTAAAATTCGAGGATGCAACCCGCGGGTTCTTCGACAACCTGCTGAATCGCTACCAGGATCGTTTCGGCAAGCCTCTCGAATGGCGCGGCGATCCCTTTCAGACGGTAATGTCCTGGAAATGGAGCTTCATCAACTCCGAAGGTGAGCAGGTCAATCTCGAACTGACCCACAGCAGGGACGAAAGCTCCAAGACGGGCAATTTCGTGAAGATGACCCTGCGCTCCCTGTGGCTCAGCGAAGCCGCCTGCCGGGACGCCAGGAATGAATCCGAGGCTCGAAACGGTCGCCATCCGACCCCCGCGAACAAGCTCGACTACCGGCTGCTCATCCCGCAATGACCGGTTCGCTCGGCTGGGACGGCCTGCGACTGGAGATACCGGCCGGCATGCAACCCGTGATCCTGGATCGCGGCTTTGTGCGGCTTGCCGGGACGGACCTGCCGGTCCTTGATCTGCGCTTCGGCCCGGAAAAGTCCATCTTCAGTCCGGACAAGGACGGCCCACGGCTGCTCAAGGCTTCGGGAATCGGCGACGCAAGTCTGACTCCCTTTCGTGCGTCGCGGGCCAGCAGGTTGAGGGGCGAGGTCTGGGCCGCCCCCTCCGCCGAGCCCAGGCTTTTTGTGCTGCATCCGACGGAAAAAAAGGCGGTTGTCGCCGCCCTATTTTCCGCTCCCCCGCCGCAGGCCCTGCTCCGCTCGGTATTGGAGTCGCTGGACTGGACCCCCCCCGATGCATGGCGCAGCTGGCGCTGCTACGACCTGCGGCTCGAAACTCCGCCGCATGCGGTCCTGGACAAGGCTTCGTTTCGCCCCGGCGCTTTCAGGCTGGAGTTCTCCATCGCCCGCTCAAGGCTTGTCTTTGAGCGTCTTGCACCGGCCAGCGTGCTTCTGGCAGAAACTGCCCTTGAAGCGTGGCTCGAAAAAAAAATCCTGCGCGAACACGGTCGTGAATTGAGCGTCAGTTCAAACGACTCCACGCAAGCGCGCTTTGCCGATCCAGCCTCGCCATGGCGGCGCATCCTGGCCAGGCTCCCCTTCAACCCGGGTCAAATCCGGGGCGGCATCCGGCATGACGAAGCCGGGAACAAGATCCTGATTCTCACGGAACACGGCTGCCTCGTCCCGGCACCGGACTTCGAAAGGACATTCGCGGCGTATGCAGCAATCGCAATCCAAGGCTGACGCCCTCTCCGCCGTACCCGTGCCCATGCCCGGAATCCGGACCATCGTCTCGGACCAAGGTCTGGTCCGCATCAGCCACCCGGCCACCTTGAAGCCTTGGCTGGCCCGGCTTCTACCCCCCTCCGTCACCCTGCCCATGCGCACCCTGGAGCTTGACGCCATGGGCACTTTCGTCTGGAACCGCATCGACGGCACGGCCTCGGTGGACGATCTGGCGCGCCAGCTTGCCAAGCACTATTCCTGCCTTCCGGCAGAGGCCGAGCAGGCCGTGGCCATGTTCATCCGCCAGCTCGGACAGCGCGGCATCCTGGGACTGCGCTAGCAGGTTTCCCGGCTCCCTCGGGAAAGCGCAACGGAAAAAAACATTCCGGGAGGTGGTGACCCGAACAAGGGAAAGGTGCGCGGCAGGAAATCAGTGGCGGTCCTCGGTCGAGGAGGCACATATGAGCTCAAGCCCGCCGGACACGATCGCGCGGTCGAAACGCTCCACCAGCGCCTTTCCGGCGGGAGTCCGGGGAAAACAGACATGCAGCGAGTGTACGGTGAGGATTTTAGCGGCAAAGACCAGGGGGGATGGTGTTTGCGACGCTTCCGCCCTGCCTGAAAGATGCCTGAACACGGCCCGGTCCATGACGACCGCGTCGATCCTCCCAACCTCGAGCATGCGCAGGGCCATCTCATCGGAGTTGCATTTGACGGGGCTGATGACGCCTGCACTCACGAGACGGTCGAACTCCTCGGTGTTCACATACCCATCCACAACGCCGAGGCGGTAGGAGCCCAGGTCCTCCAAGCGGACCCAGTCCAGCGTCACGTCACGCCGATGCACCAACCCCACCACGCTGCACCCGACCGCCTTCGAGAAATGAAATTCCTTTTCTCGGTCCGCCGAGCGGTATTCGGGAAAGTAGCCTTGGGCGAGCCCGGCGCGGGCCTCCATGAGCACCCGCTTCCAGGGCAGAAAGGACACGGCAAGATCCAGCCCCGCGACGGCGCAGATGCTGCGCACGCGGGCGCTGGTCGTTCCCTGATCCGGAAGATCCTGGCCAACGAAAGGAGGCCATTCCAGCGTGCTCAGCCTGAGCGGCTCCGCGCAGACGGAAAACGCGGCCAGAAGAACCATGAGCGGCAACACGCCTATCAGGCTCCGCTTCATTGCTGCCCCGAAATGTTTGCGGACAATCTTGCGCCGCATTCCGTCTGTGACTGCTTCATGAACCCAGCCTCCTTCGTGCATCCCTTGCAACAGCTCCCACATGATCAGACCGGCAAATCCGTCGCTTCAGTACATGTTTCATAAAGCCATAAATTTTCCAAAATTGCCACAGAAATTCCAGTCTGTTACGTTAAAAAGTCCGTTGCCGGCATCAGAAAAGCTGGAAATCAAATGCTGTCGAGGCCTCCTGAACCTGGCCATCAGTCATTCACGGTATCGACATTTGCTGGAATGAATCGGAAAACTACTATTTTGCCATGAAGTTACCCTCATGCTTGAAGCAGGGTTCGGTCCCAGGCATCACTTCTTCCTTCGCTGCCAGGCCAGCCACTTTTCAAACAGGAGCTTGACCAACGGCGTCAGCCGCCCTCTGTTGTAGGCGTCGCCGACTTGCCGGATGGCTTCACCCAGGGTCGGGTAGGGGTGGATGGTGTTCGCAATCTTCCCGAGGCCCAGCCCGCTCGTCATGGCCAGGGATATCTCCGATATCATGTCACCGGCGTTGCTGGCGACGATGGTCGCACCCACGATCTTGTCGGTGCCCCTGCGCACATGCACCCGCACCAGACCGTCGGTATGCCCTTCGAGGATGGCCCGGTCGACCTCACGCAATTCCCGGGTGAAGGTGTCCACGGCAATCCCCTTTTCCGCCGCCTCTTTCTCGCCAAGACCCACATGCGCGATCTCGGGCTCCGTGTAGGTACACCAGGGGATGGTCAGGGCGCTGACCTTGGCCCGGCCCTTGAAAAGCGCGTTGCGCAGGACCGTGCGGGCCATGAAGTCCGCGGCGTGGGTGAACTGGAACGGGGAGCAGACGTCCCCGGCGGCGAAGATGTCGGGATTGGTCGTGCGCAGATGGTCATCGACCTGCACGCCCTTGGCCGAATACGCAACCCCGGCCTCTTCCAGGCCCAATCCCTCGACATTGGGCTTGCGGCCTACGGCGATGAGCAGTTCGTCGACGGTCTCGTCGTAGCTCCCGGCCCCCGCATTCGCCACGAGGCGTATCCGCCCGCCTTCGGCCGGGGAGACCTTGACCTCCTTCCCGCAGCACAGGAGCTTCACGCCGTCCTTGATCAGGGCCTGGCGGACAAACTCCGCCGCGTCCCGATCCTCCTTGGGCAGGATGCCCCGGGACGACTCGATGAGCAGCACTTCCGAACCGAAGCGGGCGAAGGCCTGGGCCAGCTCGCAGCCGACGGGCCCAGTGCCGATGACGGCCAGGCGTTTGGGCAGCTTCGTCAGGGAGAAGACCGTTTCGTTGGTCAGATAACGCACCGTATCCAGCCCTTCGATGGGCGGGGCGGCGGCGCGGGCTCCCGTGGCGATCACCGCCTTGACCAAGGACAGGCGCTCCCCGCCGACCTCCACGGTATGCGGATCCGTGAAGCGGCCCGGACCGAGGAAGACATCCACGCCCAGACCCTGGAAGCGCCGAACCGAGTCGTTAGGGGCGATGGCGGCCCGCAGCCTGCGCATGCGCTCCATAATTTGGCCGAAATCGACTTCAATGCCTTCCGGCACGTTCACGCCGAACTCCCCAGCGTCCCGCACGGCCGCCGCGGCCCTCGCAGCCCGGAGCAGAGCCTTGGACGGCACGCAACCGAAATTCAGACAGTCGCCCCCCAGAAAATCCCGCTCGATGAGAGCCACTTTGGCTCCCAACCCGGCCGCGCCCGCCGCACACACCAGCCCGGCCGTCCCGGCACCTATCACCACCAGGTTATAGATGGGTTTTGGCCTGGGATTGGTCCATCCCGAAGGGCGCACGAAAGACTCCAGGGTCCTGTTGTGCTCGTCCTGGGGCTCATGTTTTACAGAATGCACTTTTGAATCCGCCATGACGAATCTCCTTCACGCTGCGATTTTGCCGGCCAGCGCCTTGCGGGCCAGACGTGTAACGACGACCGTCACGGCGATGGTGGCCAGAAAGCCCACCCCATACAAAGCCCACTCCCCGGCTGTCCGCTCGCGTCCCCCTGCTCCAAGGCTGGCCAGATCCCCGGCCAGGGAGCCGATGTACACATACATGACGGTCCCGGGGATCATGCCGATCCAGGAGGCCAGAAAATAATCCTTCAGACCGACCTTGGTCAGGCCGAAGGCGTAGTTCAGGATATTGAAAGGAAAGACTGGCGACAGACGCGTCAGCAACACGATCTTCCAGCCTTCGCGGGCCACGGCCTCGTCCACGGCCCGGAATTTTTCGCTTCCGGCGATCCTGGCGGCCACCCAGTCACGGGCCAGGTAGCGTCCCACCAGAAAGGCGCAGGTCGCGCCCAGGGTCGCCCCCACGGAGACGGCGACGAAGCCTTTGGCGAGCCCGAAGACGGCACCGGCGCCGAGGGTCAGGATAGCCCCGGGCAGGAGCAGCACGCAGGCTGCGATGTAGATGGCCACAAAAAGGATCGGACCTGCCGGACCGAGTTCCGAAATCCACTGCAAGGCCTGCCTCAACAGGGTCTGAACGTCGAAGTACCTGATGGCAGTCAGCAACAGCGCAACGGCGACGATAATCGCCAGGATCTTGACGACTTTACCCTGCCGAGAAGGTGCGGCGGGGCTCATGGGCCGACCTCCTGTTCGTTCAGGGACCAATTGTAATCGATGTATCCCAATGTGTATCCGCCTCCTGAAAAATAGCTGCGCATGTCATCGGATACGTTTTGTGCGATGAAATGCATGACCGCCCGTTCCTTGTCCTTCAACCCGTCGAAACCCGGCGTCCGGGAAAATCCGGGCACAAAATCCTCCCCATACCATTTGAAGATGGACGAAACAAAGACCTTCCCGGCAGCGCGGTCCACACGCAAGCCCTCCGGGCTTGACAGATAGAGCCGGGCGCGTTCGCCCAGTTGCCCGTCGAGCGCATCGGCCGTGAAAGCGTAGCTCGGAAGTGCCGGGCAGCTTCTGGCCGCGCAGACCAGGGCGATGTGAATGCGCGGCTCGGCGTAGTCCTTGCGGATGATGTCGTGTTCGAGATGGTTGAGGGTGATCATTCCTCCAAACAGGCTGACCACCTTCTGATCCCAGGGCCCCTTGAAAATGTTACCGATGTCCCTGATACCCTCCAGCGGGTAGTGATCGATGATCAGCCGCAGGGTGGCCGCGTTGTAGAGGTTGATCAGGAACGCGAGCTGCTGCCCTTCGTTCCAGCCCTTGAACTGGGCTTCGGTGACGCCGGACGTCGATTGCAGATAGCGATCGAGGAGCGTCGGAGATTTCAGGAGCCCCCGGTAATCGACCCGGCCGTCGACGACCCGCTCCCTGAGAACCTGGCCGAGGATGCCGTGGCCGTGATCGAATTCAGCGGCATCCGCAGGCCCGCTCGCAGCCCAGAAAAGCAGAACGGCCCCCATTATCGCGACAACCAGGCCTCGCGCGCATTTTTTCGCAACTATCATTCCTCTTGCTCCCTAGACTTCATAGGACGTCGAGGAGGTCGCGCCGCCCTGCCCGGTCCAGTTGGTGTGAAAACGCTCGCCACGGGGACTGTCCGTCCTCTCGTAGGTGTGGGCCCCGAAATAATCGCGCTGGGCCTGCAACAGGTTGGCGGGCAGCACGGCCGCGCGATAGCCGTCGAAATAGGCCAGTGCGGCCGAGAGGGTTGGTACGGGGATGCCGCCCAAGGCCCCCGCCGCCACGACGCGCCGCCATCCGGTCTGGGCCTGCATGACCGCATCGCGGAAAAAAGGGGCGAGCAGAAGATTCACGAGATCCGGGTTTCCCGAAAAGGCGCTCTCGATGTTCTTCAGGAAGACGGAGCGGATGATGCAGCCGCCGCGCCATATCCTGGCGATCTTCCCGAAGTCGAGTTTCCAGCCCTGTTCCTGCGCCTGGGCCCGCAGGAGCTGAAAGCCCTGGGCGTAGGAAACGATCTTGGCCGCGTAAAGGGCCTCTTCGAAATCTTCGAACAGCACATCGAGATCAGATGGAGAGGGGCCTGTGAGAACCTGCGCGGCGGCAAGGCGCTCGTCCTTGAGGGCCGAAAGGGAGCGGGCGAAGACGGCCTCACCGATGAGCGTCAGCGGTTGGCCGACGTCGAGGGCCGCGCCCACCGTCCACTTGCCGGTGCCCTTCTGCTGGGCTGCGTCGAGGATGGCATCAAGGGGGTATGCGCCCTTGTCGTCGCGGAAACCGAGAATGTCCGCCGTGATCTCGATCAGGTACGAATCGAGGCGGCCCTTGTTCCAGCGGGAGAAGACGGTGCGCATCTCCTCGTTGGACATCCCGAGCCCGGCCTTCATCAGATGGTAGACTTCGCAGATGAGCTGCATGTCGCCGTACTCGATGCCGTTGTGCACCATCTTGACGAAATGCCCGGCTCCGCCCTCGCCCATCCACTCGCAGCACGGCTCCCCGTCGGGCGTCACGGCGCAGATACGCTGGAACACGGGGCGGATGATGTCCCAGGCGCCTTCGGACCCGCCGGGCATGATGGACGGGCCGTGCAGGGCTCCTTCCTCGCCCCCGGAGATTCCGGCCCCGACAAAGAGGAGGCCGTGCTTTTCGACTTCGTCGATCCGGCGCATGGTGTCACGGAAATGGGAATTGCCGCCGTCGATGATCACGTCCCCGGGCTCGAGCAACGGAATGAGGGATGCCATCAACGCGTCCACCGCCTCGCCGGCCTTGACCATGCACATGACCTTGCGTGGTTTGGACAGCGCCCGGACCAGTTGCTCCAGGCTATGACAGCCGATGATGCTTCTGTTCGCGCCGCGCCCGCTTACGAACGCATCGACCCTGGCCACGGTGCGATTGAAGCAGGCCACGGTGAAGCCCTGGCCCTCCATGTTGAGCACAAGATTCTCCCCCATGACCGCCAGTCCGACAACTCCGATGTCCGCCAACCTGTCGCTGCTCATCTGCCCTCCGGCTTTGTGTTTCGTATTCGGCCTGCCTGGCGTCGATGACTTCCCACCTTCATCTACACGGCTTATTTGACGAAAATCAGCTCATAGTCCCTGGTGCCCAGCCCTATCTTTTCCGCATGATCCAGACAGGAGCGCCATTCCGATTGCGGCGTGGAGTTCCTGAAGTGGTCGTGATGGTCGTTGAAATCGGACTTCAACAGGTTCTCGTAGAGCTGGCTGCCCGGAAGGGGCCTCGCCTTCATGCAGGCATCCACGCAGGCCTGGTCCAGGGCGAGCGGATCAAAAGAGGCGAACATGCCCAGATCGGGCAGGATGGGCGCGTCGTTTTCCCCGTGGCAGTCGCAGTTGGGGGAGACATCGACGACAAGCGAGATGTGGAAACACGGACGGCCATCCACTACCGCCTTGGTGTATTCCGCCATGCGCTTGTTCAGAAGCTCGTTGGCCGCGAAATTCCTGAACGCGATGGCGTCGAAGTTACACGCCCCGAGGCAACGGCCGCAGCCGACGCAATTGTCTTCGTTGACGCGCATCTTTTCCGCTTCCTCGTCAAAGTGGAGCGCTTCGTTGGCGCATTCCTTCAGACAGGCCATGCAGGCCCGGCATTTGGCCTCGTCGATGGACGCCTTGCCGCCGCTGTGCTGCTCGGTCTTGCCGGCCCGTGAGCCGCAGCCCATGCCGATGTTCTTGATGGCCCCGCCGAAGCCGGTCATCTCGTGTCCCTTGAAATGCGTCAGGCTGATGAACACGTCCGCATCCATGACCGCCCTGCCGATCTTGGCTTCCTTGACATATTCTCCGCCCACCACGGGCACCGCAATGTCGTCGGTCCCCTTCAGCCCGTCCCCGATAAGGATGGGACAGCCGACCGACAGCGGCGAGAACCCGTTTTCCCAAGCGCATTCAAGATGCTCGAGAGCGTTCTTGCGCTTGCCCGGATACATGGTGTTGCAGTCGGTCAGAAACGGCTTGCCACCGAGTTCCTTGACCAGATCGGCCACGGCCTTGGCGTAATTGGGACGAAGATAGCTGATATTGCCCAATTCGCCGAAATGCAGCTTGATGGCGACGAACTTCCCGTCCATATCAATATCACCGACCCCGGCTTTTCTGATCAGCTTCTTGAGCTTGGTGGGCAGTCCGTCTCCAAAAGCCACCGTGCGGAAATCGGTAAAATAGACCTTTGCTTTCTCCATGTTCACTCACCTTTGCTTCCCGATGTATTGATTGCACAAGACGTTGCGGCGCATCCCATGAACAGGCCGCAGGACCGCCCTCACTCGTCGTGCGAACGTGCCCTCTTCAGAGTAATATTTTCAAAATCAAAGCGCGGAATGTGTCAATGATAAAAAAAGCGAAGCCACCGCAGCAGCTTCGCTTTCATCACCGTTTTTCGGCATTTTTCTGTACAGCATCACACTCTCCTCAAGGTCAAATTCTCGATTCCCCGTGCGCCTTTTCGGCGTCCTGACATCACTATCATGGACACACCCGGCTGCCACTCGCGCAACTGGTCCAGGCCGTCCAAACGTATCAATGAGTAGGTAGTACTCCCGACCTGTCTCATGAAGACACAATCCTGTTGATTTCTTGCCTGGTTCTCCTGCGCGCCTCCCGGCCTCCTCCTTCCATTGCCGGCAAGCGTTCTTGCACCGAGACAATCTTTCCGGAGAATCGGGCAACAATCCCGGAGGATCGTGCCTGGTTTCCTTCACAAGGCACAGCTAAACATCAAAAATGACATCATGAAACGGAAGGGACCATCTCTTGACACATCCCGGAATTTCGAGCGTCATCATACCGAACCAGATAACCGACATCGGTTAGTGGACCTGGGATCATGACTGATTATTTCCCATCACCGACGCACCTAACCCCTCAACCAGCAGGCTGTTCAGTAGCCTATCAGGACTGTATGCGACTCTTTCTCCCATCCTTGTTTCTCTTCATGTACGCGTTCTTGAGCCTCGTTCTTCCCCTGCGCTGGCCGTTGCCCGGCAAGGCGGCCGCGGCTGTCGCTCTTTTGGCTGCCAGCATGAAGTACCTTCTGTACGAACAACTCGGCGGCTCCTTTTTTGCTCCGGACCTGCCGCGCCCGGTCATTCTGACCATGGAGGCGCTGTACGCCGCTCTGGTCATCCTGGCCGTCCTGCTGCTCGTGAAGGACGTGGCGGTGCTGGTGTCATGGCTGGCTCGTCAGGCCGGCGCCACATGGCGGCTGCCCCTGACCCCTGCCTTCCGAAGCGCGTTCCTGCTCGCAGCCGCGCTGGTCATGGCGATCTGGGGTACGTGGCAGGCCGTGAAGGTTCCGGATATGCGCACGGTCGAGATCACCGTGCCGAAACTGCCTGCCAGGCTGGACGGATTTTCCATTGTCCAATTGTCGGACCTCCATATCTGGCCACTGGTGCGCAGGGATTGGCTGCAAAGCGTGGTCGAGAAAACAAACAACTTGCACCCGGACGTCATCGCCGTGACCGGAGACATGATCGACGGCTTGCCGGACCTGATCGGGCGCGAGGTCCAACCGTTTGGAGAGTTGCGGGCAAAGTACGGCGTTTTCGGAGTGACCGGAAATCACGAATACTATTTCCAGGCCGACGGGTGGCTCCCGGTCTTCGAAAGACTTGGCATCGACATGCTGCACAACGAGCACCGGGTGCTGTCGGTCGATGGAGAGGAGATCGTCATCGCAGGCGTTCCGGATATCCAGGAGCAGCGTTTCGGCGGAGAAGGGCCGGATGTGCACAAGGCATTTAGCGGCGCTCCGGATACGACACGCATCCTTCTCGATCATCGGCCCGGCACGGCCGGCAGCACTCTGGCCAATGTTCAGCTCTCTGGGCACACGCACGGCGGCACGATGTTCTTCATCCAGAAGCTGATCGCAAATTATAATGGCGGGCTGGTCAACGGCCTGTACGACGTGAACGGCATGCAGCTCTATGTCAGTCCCGGCACAGGAATCTGGGGAGGATTCGCCAGCCGCATCGGCGTGCCGTCGGAAATAACGCGCATTGTTCTGCGGGATAAATAGAAGGCCGGAAGCATTATCCTCCGGCCATGTTCTTTCTCTCGACAATCCGACCGCATGGTCCTGTCACAGCGGTGAAGCACCGAGCGTTGCGATTCCTGTTCGTCAAATCCGGGAGAATCTGAAAGCTCGAGCCAAGCGTTGAACTCGCTGTGCCGTGGGAGCCAAGTCGAAATAAGGAGTTCGATGACTTAGGGGCAGGCTCACCGTAAAAGTTGGGGCCGTCACTCCGCCATCGATGAGGAAGCATCCCCCGGAGACGAACGTTCCGTCCGGCCCCATGCGAAGCGCGGCAACCGTATCAGGATACCAGAGCGATGTCCCGCAACCAGCCCGTGACATCATTTTTTGATGAGCTGATGTCGTCTCCCCAGATGGCCAACCCCTTGAGCACCTTGGAATTCGGGCACAGCGATTCCACATGCGGCTGAGTCCGGCCCAGCCCGCTGCCCTTGTGGGTCATGAACGGGACCACGGTCTTTCCGGCAAGGTCGTTTTCGGTAAGGAAAGTGATGACCGGAGGGGCGATGGTTGCCCACCAGCACGGCGACCCGATGAATACGACGTCATACGATGCCAGATTGGCGATTTTTGTCGTGATCGGCGGCTTGAAACCGGAATCCAGTTCCTCCCTGGCCTGACGGGTGGTGGCCCGGTATGCTTCGGGATAGGGGTGGACCGTCCCGATCCTGACCAGATCGCCGCCGACCGCTTTCTGAACGAAGCCGGCCATGATCTGGGTGTTGCCGCTGCGAGAATAGAAGACTGTCAAAAACTTCCTGGCATCGACCGGAGCGGCGAACAGCGTCCCGCTCGCGAACAACGGGGCGGCCAGTCCGGCCAGCATTCCTCCCGCAAGTCCCCCTGCGGTGCGGCGCAGCATTTCCCGACGGGACAGGGGACGTTCCAATATATCGATGTCTTTTTTCATGGCATAATCTCCTTACGGTTATTGATTGCAGATCGGGACATTGACCGGCGTGAAACGTGGACGAATGACGAGAAGCCAGACCAGGGCCAGGGCCAGGGCGAGCATGGCCGAACTGCCAGTCAACGCAGCAGAAATACCGTGAACCAGGGCTTGGGGCGATCCTGCCGCACCCCCGGCAGCCGCGAAAAGCACGACCTGCACGGCCAGACCCATGGAGCCTCCCAGCTGATGGGCGACATTGACCAGCCCCGAAGCCGCTCCGGCATCCTCTCCGGACACGTCGGCCACACCGGAAACGGTCAGCGGGCTGAGCGTGCATCCCTGACCTATGCCGATCAGGACCATGGGCAGGGCCACACCCGTCAGGTAAGAGCCCCCTACCCCGACCCGGCTCAGCCAGAACATGCCCAGCAGCGAAACAAGCAGCCCGCCGATCATGAGCCCGGCATTGCCGAATCGGCGGGTCATGCGGGGAACGGACAGGGCGCTGATGAAATTAGGGACGGTCACCGGCAGAAAGGCAAGTCCGGCTTCGGACGCGCTGAAGCCAAGCACGCGCTGCAGGAACTGGGCGGTGAAGAACCAGAATCCGACCATGGCGCCGAGAAACAGGAACCGGCCCAGATACGCGCCCAAGCGCTCATGATGTGCGAACAGGCGCAGGGGCATAATCGGCTGCGCCACTTTGGTCTCGTTGATCACGAGTGCGATCAAGAACGCCACGCCGCCCATGACCATCGCCAGGGTCAGGGAATCGGCCCAGCCGACACGGGCCGAACGTACGATGCCGAACACCAGGGCGGTCATGCCCAGGGTCGAAGTCAGGGCGCCGATGATGTCGAAGCTGCCGGACCTGCGTTCGGACTCGGGGATCCACCGCCAGGCCCCGATCATCAGGGCGATGCCCAGAGGCACGTTGATCAGAAAACCGACTCGCCAGGACAGCCAGTCCGTGAGGACACCGCCCATGACCAAGCCGACGCTGGATCCCATGCCGGCCACGGCTCCGTACATGGCCACGGCGCGGGTCCGCTCAGAACCTGCCGCGAAATTGGTTGTCAGCAACGCCAAGGTGGAGGGCGCCAGAATCGCGGCCCCGACGCCCTGAATGGCGCGAAACACGATCAACATCTCTGCCGAGTGCGCGAGGCCTATAGCCAGAGACGCCAGCGTGAAAAGAATCAGCCCAATGATGAACATGCGCCGCCGACCAAGCATGTCTCCGGCGCGAGCTCCGAGAAGCATCAGGCCCCCAAAGGCCAGAATATAGGCATTCTGTACCCAGGACAGGCCAGTGGCCGTGAAACCGAGGTCAAGCTGCATCCTGGGCAGCGCGGCGATGACGATGGATATATCGAGGACGATCAGTAGATAGCTGCAGACGATGACCAGCAGGACATACGCCTTGTTCGATGGTTTTGCTGTTGCGGACATAGTGTTCATGATCCCTTCTCCAGAGAAGATGCCGTGGTGATGGAGATTCAAGCGGACGGGGCCGCCCGCCTTTCGTTTTGAACATCTGTACGCATTCCGGATTCCAAAGCGGTAGACCAATCCTCGCGAATTCTTGCCTGAAGGTCCGAAAATGAAGACTATCGCCGTATTTCAAAGGGTGCAAAAGGAGCGTCGATTCAGCCCGGAAGAGGGTCCAGGGTAAAAAAAGGCTTGAGACGGGGAATCTCAAGCCTTCATCATGTGACGAGGCATCTGGGCCATCGTCCATTCGATATTTGGAACTTAGTCGAGTCGTTTTTCCTTCAGCCAGGCTGACAGCAGGTCTGCGACCGCCACGTTGTTCAGATCGGAAAACGGGAAGTGCGTGTTGCCATGGACGCCGACCTCGGGGAGGTGCACCACTGTGACGTCGCCGCCATGACGGTTGACGGCGTCGGCCCATTTTCGCGCCATTTCCAGGCGAATCCGCCACTGGTCCCGGCCGAGATCTTCTGAAGGCTCGCTCGGGATATTGTCCCCGTAGTAGATGATGATCGGAATACGGGTCAGCTTCATGAAATCCGCCAGGGGCACGCTCACGGCCTTCAGGTCACCGAACTTGCTCGTGACCGGCGCGGGCGCCTCGCCTTCGGGGAACACGAAGTTGCTGCCCGGTTCATACGAGGCCACGCCCCTGATCTTGTCGCTCTTCATGACCGCGTCCCAGCCCATGCCGCCGCTGTGCGAATGGGTGACGAGGACGCCGGGGCCGACCTTGTCGAACAAGGCGACAACGGCGGCCGAATTGACGCCGATGTCGATGGGTCCGTTGTCGGGCGTCATCTGTCTGAAATACTGGTTCAGGGCCTCGGGTTCCTTGGAGAACTGCACGCCGGGATAGAAATCCGGCCATGCGCCGACCCGGAACATGTTGAACCAGAACTGCTCGTCCGGGGTCGGAGTGATGGTCGCCCCCACCGTGCCGCGCCCGGCGTTACCGCGTCGAGGCTGGTCGATGACGTACACGCTGTAATCCCGGCGCAGGAACAGGTTCTGATAGCCTTCACGTCCGTCCGGCGTGCTTTCCCAGGTCTTGGAGAACTGCCCGAAGCCGTGCCAGAGCACGAGGGGCAGTTTGCGGGCGTTCTTTGGCACCTGATAGAACACGTAGGCATGATCGCCGTGATAGGTCTGGCCTTCAGGGGCGCGGGAATTGAGAGCGTATGCGCCGGGTACGGTGACGACGCTCCCGCCTACCGCAAAACTCCCCTGCTCCTGGATGGCCATTGGCGTGGGCTTGACGCCGCGTTCGGCGGTTGCGCAGGCCACGAGGCTCGCGCCGACGAAAGTCAGCGTGAGCGCAAGCATCAATTTTTTCAATTTCATACTCATCGTTTGCCTCCTTACTTGAGCGTATCACCGAAGAACTGGGCCAATTTGCCCATGGCCTGGTCCACATACTGGGGCTTCCAATAGGTTTCGATGTGAGTCGCGCCGTCGATCAGAAACAATTCTTTATTCTTCGCATTGACGGCCTTTTGAAAGGCATCCTGGGTCATGTACAGCGAGTCGGCCTTGCTGCCTGCGATCATCAGAAAAGGCTGGTTGATGAGGTCCATGTTGCTGGCGGCGTCAAAATTCATCAGCGCCAGCAGGCTGCTCATCGTGTACCTGAACGTCGAATTCGGGTGGGCGTGGGTCTTGCCGTAGTATTCGAAGCCCTGGCGGTACAGATCGAACGGCAACTTGGCGATTTGCTCATCGGTCAGTTTGGCATCAGCCGCATAGATGATCTCGCCGCCGGCCGCTTCTTGTGCACGGGCGTCCGAGGCCTGCTGTAAACGTTCCTGAATGGTGGGCACTTGCGAGTCCATGTAGCCGTTGCGTCTCACCAGACCGGAATTGAACATGCTCAAAGTGGCGACTGCTTTGAAACGTTTGTCGGTTTGGGCCGCTTTCAAGGAATAGCCGCCACCGCCGCAGATGCCCAGCAGGCCCAAACGATCGGCATCGACTCCGGCGTAGCGACTGATGAAATCCGCCATGCCATGAATGTCCTCGATACGATTGGCCGGCTTGTCCACACTGCGCGGCGTGCCGCCGCTCGCGCCTTGATACGCGGCATCGGCGGCAATGGCGATGTAGCCTTTTTCCGCCAGACGCTGGGCATACAGGCCGGCGACCTGCTCTTTCACGCCGCCATTGGGATGAGCCACGACCACGGCAGGATATGTCTTACTCGGGTCATAGCTCGCAGGCGTATACACGTTGGCCGAAATATCGATACCATTCAGTTTATACGTGACCTGATTCATGTTCACAGCGCCTTTCACATTTTCCGTAACCGCGCCGTCATAGACCAAAGTGAAAGGGTTCTTTTTATAGTCGGCCGCCATTACTCCTCCTGCGGAAACAACAATGGCCACCACCAACCCCATCATGACTTTAAATATAAACATACTTATTCTCCTTATTTTAATAACTTTATTGATTACTATAACTTCGGCTTCGAGCTTGATACTCTTACATGACTTTTTGCAGGCTTCATTTTGCGCTACTTCTTCCGCTCCTCCGTCACCTGCTGAAGAACCGACAGGGCGTTATCTTCCCGTTCCTTGCCAAGATACGTTCCCAGGACAGCAAAAAGATGTTTCATTTGCTGCTCGGTAAAGCCTTGCACCAAGGCGAGGCCGATGTGGGAGCGGAGCTGGGCGTTCGTGCCCGGCAAATTGCTCAATACTCCGACGGTCGCTATTTCGCGGCATTGGTAATCAAGCACGTCGCGCATGAAGATATCCGCGAAAAGATGCTCTTTCAGAAAGACTTCGATGGTCGGGGTAAACGTCTCGTATCCGGGCCGCGATGCCGGTCTTTTCAGGGAGCCTGCCGGGCCGGGCACGAACGATGGGTTGCGCAGCTTCGCCAGGACATCGTGGCCGTATTCATACCTGCTCTTGTCCGTGGCAATCTTGCTTGCTTCCGGGCCGTGCACATCCTTGATGCCCTGTTTTTCACGTTCTTCCATGACGCCGATGAAGGCGTTGATCCCGTTCAGGGCGCGGGGAAAGCCCGCATAAGCATAGGTATGGATCAGGACTTCCTTGACCTGATTCACGGTGAGGCCCGCCTCCAGCCCTTCGACCAGCACCGTCTTCAGACGGTCCATGTCGCCACTGGCCGTAAACGCCGCGATTAGCGCGATTTTCTGCAATTTATGCGGCACTTCATTCGGGTTGACCGCCCCATACTCCTCGTCGGTTACTTTCGCGCCCCATGCCACGGACTTGCCTTCAACCCGCTCGGAGAGCGCGATATGCGCCATGGCGGTATCCGGGGCCGCGCCATGCCAATGCACGACATCGGCCGGTGTCCAGGCGATATCGCCCTGCCTGAGTTCATGCAGCGGCCCGCCCAGGCGCTGCACATAGCCACGGCCGGCAGTGACAATCAGAGTCTGGCCCATGGGGTGGCTGTGCCAGTCGGTCCGCGAGCACGGCTCAAATGTGACCACCGCGCCATAGGCTTGTGAACCGTCTTTGGGAGAAAACAGATAATCCGTCCGGGCGATCCCGGTAAAATGAGCCGGATCGGCCTTGCCGGAAGGCAAGGAGCCGGCGCGCGAGATCGTCAGATTCATGGATTTTTTGTCTGAAGAACCGCTCTGGTACTGACTGTCACTCACGTGTTCAAACCAGGTCGCGGTGCCGCCGTCCACGGCTTCGGCCATCACCAAGACGGACGCGGCTGTATCGGGAGATGCCCCGAACCAGCCCTTCACTTTGGGCGGAAAAATCACCACGTCGCCCGAAAACGCCTCTTCGAGGGGGCCGTTTTCTTCCTGAACGATCATTTTTCCGGAAGTGATGAGCAGGATCTGCCCCATGGGGCTTGAGTGCCAGGCCGACCGCGCCCCCGGCTCAAAGGTGAACTGCTCGCCGACCAGACGCGCCAGTGGGCTTGCCGTGAAGCTTTGCTCAATGCGTACCGCACCGGCATGGTGCTGGCCGGTTACGGGTTTAGTGGCTTGAGAGCCCCTTCGCGTGATAGTGATTTGGCCGTCTGATTCGGCGGCGAACGCAGCGGATGCGAAAACAACCAAAACCAGCAGCGAGGCAAGGGACGCACATTTCGTCAGCATAGAGTGCATGAATATTCTCCTTATTGGCGGTCAAGATCACCGAACTCGACACGTGGATCAGAGCTCAAGCTTTCTCGTTCCCAGCCACCTGACGATTTCGGGATCGCGATGGTCGAAGAAACTGCTGACGCCCATGTCCAGCTTGCCGATTTCCGCCATATCCTCCAGGGTCAGCGAAAAATCGAATATCGCGAAGTTTTCGGCCATGCGATCGGGCCGGACGGATTTGGGAATGGCGATGATTCCGCGCTGGGTGAGCCAGCGCAGCACGACCTGGGCCACGGTCCTGCCGTGCTTCGCAGCAATGTTTTGCAGAACCTCATTGCCGAAGAGATTGTTCCGACCTTCCGCAAACGGCCCCCAGGACTCGATCTGGACGTTGTTGTCCTTCAGGAACCGCTGCGTCGCAACCTGCTGGCAGAACGGGTGCGTCTCGATCTGGTTGATGGCGGGCGCAATCTCGTTGTGCAGGATCAGATCAAGGACGCGGTCCGGATAAAAATTGCTGACGCCGATGGCTCGGACCCGCCCATCCCTGTACAGTTCCTCCATGGCCCGCCACGCGCCGTACACGTCGCCATAGGGCTGATGGATCAGGTACAGATCCAGATAATCGAGCCGCAGCTTGGCCAAGGATTTGTCGAAGGCTTTTTGGGTCTTTTCGTATCCGGCGTCTTCCAGCCAGAGCTTGGTGGTGATGAAGAGATCTTGACGTGGAATGCCGCTCTGACTGAGCGCCCGGCCCACGGACTCCTCGTTCTGATAGGACGCGGCCGTGTCGATGAGGCGGTAGCCTGTTTCGAGTGCCTGGGCGACGCATTGTTCGCATTGGGCCGGATCGGCGATCTGGAAGACGCCAAAGCCCAGGATGGGCATCTCCACGCCGTTGTTCAGAATAATGGTATCCATATGGTTCTCCTGCGAAATGCTGCATGGTGTTTTTCCGGCTCAGTCCTGCCGCCGACACCGCAGCGACAGACCAAGCCTTCATGTCCGGTCTACTCTCTGGGTACGTTTCGGATAGACAGATCCTCGCAATTTTTTGCACGATCCTCCGAAAAGCTTGGCGACCATGTTGTTTTGTCGAGCGACCCTGATACATGGACTGCAACAAGGAGTCGCGTATGAACGAACACAATCAGATGGCATCAGAGATGGAACTGGACGCGGCGCGCGCGGCGCTGGCTGCGCTGATCGCCCGCTGGACGAAAAAGCAGGACCGGCTGGAGACCAGCATACCGGGTTTGCTGTTGCGCAGGTACGAAGCGCCCACGGAACCCATGAGCTATCTGCACGAACCAAGCATCTGCCTGGTTGCCCAGGGCACCAAGCGCATCTGTCTGGGAGAGGAAGCCTATCAGTACGACGCCAATCACTACCTGATCACGTCCGTGGGCGTGCCCGTGATGGGCAATGTCATCGAGGCCAGCCCCGAAGCACCCCTGCTTGGACTGGTTTACAGGCTGGACCTGTCCGTGGCCGCCCAACTCATGGCCGACAGCGCCCTGCCTGTTCCGCAGGCGCCGCCAGTTGATCGGGGCATGGCCATCAGCCCGGTCAGCACGACGCTCCTGAACGCCTTCCAGCGGATGATCAGCCTGCTCGACCAGCCGGCAGGCATCCCCATTCTGCTGCCGCTGATCCAGAAGGAAATCCTCTATTACCTGCTGACCGGCGACCAGGGCGCACGCCTGCGCCAGATCGCCACGGAAGGCAGCCACGGCCATCAGATCGCCGAGGCCATCGGCTGGCTCCGGGGCAATTACTCGCAACAACTCAAGGTGGAAAAATTGGCCCGACAGTCGGGCATGAGCGTGTCGACCTTTCATCATCATTTCCGGACCCTGACGACGATGAGCCCGCTCCAGTTCCAGAAGTGGCTCCGGCTGCACGAAGCGCGGCGGCTCATGCTGGCCGAAAAGCAGGATGTGACGCGTGCGGCGCTGTCTGTTGGCTATGAAAGCCTGTCGCAGTTCAGTCGCGAGTATAAGCGCCAGTTCGGAACCCCGCCCCTGCGCGACATCAAGAGCTTGCAGCAAATGGGACAGGCCTGAACGCACGCGCAATCCTCGGTGGATTATGCCAACGCGACTCCGGATTGTTTGTCGTTCTTCAAGCTTCCAATGACAAAGGCCTGACTATTCTTTCGGGTAGTCAGGCCTTTGTCGTACGGAGTTTGCAACAAGAAACGGGTCAGGGAGCGCCGATGGAGATGTGCTTCTCCCAGAACCGGATCGCATGCCCTATCCAGCCCTCGGCATCCGTACCGATACCAGTGCCGAATCCGTGACCTGCAGTGGTGTATTTTCTGTACTCGACCGGAACCCCGGCCCTTCGGAGTCCCTCGGCGCGACGGTCCATGACCGATTCGCTGACGATCCGATCGTCACTGCTGACGGTCATGAACGTCGGGGGATAGGTGGATGAAATGCCGGACTGTCCTGTGTAGGCGATGACAACGGTTCCAGGGGCAGGGACTCCGACGCCTCCGAACCTGGCAGCTCCATGCTGGGCGATATTGCCGACCATCCGCGCTCCGGCCGATCCGCCCCACAGCGAATATCCGCCGACCCCGACGCCAAGCGGGCCGGCATGGTCCGTGACATACGCAAGCGCGGCCGCCAGATCTTCCGTGGCCAGCAGTTCGCTCCCCACCCGGTATCTGAGGACAAAGGCGTTGTATCCTCTGGCGCTCAGTTCCACGGCGAGGGGAAAACCCTCATGCAGGGAGCCGACATAAGAAAATCCGCCGCCCGGACAGACCACGGCAAAAGGCGCACCCTGCTTGCCCCGCAAGAAAAACAGACCGGTCAGCCGTTTGCCAGGGTCCTCCTGCTTCTGCTGCTCGTCATAAAAGTCATGAAATACGGGCAGACCTGCGGCGACATCATCAATCATACGATTCAGAGCACGAACAACCACATCCGGTCGCACATGCCCATGGTACGGCATGAGCAAACCGACGTTAGCCAGCGGCGTATCCAGGTATGCCGAATTGTCGTCCCACGGCAGCAGCAGAGGGCCAAATCCGCGAAAGGCCGGATGTCGCGCAATGTCGCGGACACGGTCCCGTAGCGTCAAATGTTGGAATTCAAGCCGATTGACATCGGGTTCGGCAGCCATGGTGACACCATTTTCCAAAAAGAACATTGCAAGCAGTGCGCTCACCGCGAATATCCAACAAATGGTCGACCGTGAGATCAGGACATGGGTGCGGACTCCGATAGGCTGGCACATGCATTTACCGAATGAAATTGGTCGCGACCCGCTTTTCCGGATCGGGCAAGGCAATCCCCGCCTTCAAACCCGCTTCCTTGCATTGCAGCAGCCAAGCCATGTTGCGGCCCAGAGCGCGCATGACCTGCAAACCTTCCAGATCCTGGCGCACCTCGTCCGGCGTATTGCCGTGGACCATGTTCCAGTACCGCGACGAAACGACCGGCATCTCGCCCCAGGTCATGTATTTGTTGAGTTGATCGAGGGCAGCCGTTGTGCCGGAGCGCCTGGCGGACACAACGGCCGCACCGGGCTTGAGGCGGAAGACCGAGCGCCCAGACAGCATGGATGAAAAGAACGTCCGGTCCATGAAGCTGGTCATGGCCCCGCTGGCGGCGGCATAATGCACGGGCGAACCGAACACGAAGCCGTCGGCCTGTTCGGCCAACTCCACGAACTCGTTAACCTTGTCGTCAAAAACGCAGCGCCCGGTCTTAGCGCAGGAGCGGCAGTCGATGCACCCCGCCAAGGGCTTAGTGCCGACCTGGAAAAAAATGGTTTCGATCCCTCCCTCCCGCAGTGTCGAAGCCACCGCTTCCAGGGCTGTGTAAGTGCAGCCGTGTGGATGTGGGCTGCCGTTGACAAGAATCACGTGCATGAAAAACTCCTTTAATAACATTTTTCCAATTCGGAGACACTCGCGGATTTTGCGATGGGCCAGTGTTGGTCATTCGAAATCCGTACGGCCACACTTCGCATCAAGCGTCAAGCTCAGCGCAGAGGCCCTATCGCGAATTTTTTGTTCGAGAACGATTATTTTTTAAATGGCGCTTCCACATCCGAGAACACCTGGACAAAATCCGGCAGGCGCGCACCCTGAATCTCAGTGGCCGCGACAGCCTTGTTCAGCTCGTCCAATTCGGCTGAAGTGAAGCGGACAGCGGCAGCGCCGATGTTTTCGAGCATATGCACCATCTGCGTCGTGCCGGGAATGGGGACGATCCACGGCTTCTGCGCCAGCAGCCAGGCCAGCGAGATCTGGCCGGGCGAGGTCTCTTTGCGCTTGGCCCAGCTTTTGAGCAGGTCCACGAGAGCCAGATTGTGAGGCAGATTCTCGGGTGCGAAACGGGATTCGGTCTTACGGAAATCACCGTCGGCAAAGCGCGTCCTGGCGTCGATGGCCCCGGTCAGGAAACCCACGCCAAGGGGGCTCCACGGCACAAAGCCTATCCCGAGCTCCTGACAGAGTGGGATGACTTTTTCTTCCGGGCCGCGCCACAGCATGGAATATTCGTTCTGGACCGCTGTCACGGGAAGTTCGGCATGGGCGCGGCGCAAAGTGTTCGTGCCCATTTCGGACAGACCCCAGTGCAGCACCTTGCCCTGCGCGATCAGTTCCCTGACCGCGCCGGCGACATCTTCGATGGGTACCTGCGGGTCAACGCGGTGCTGGTACAAAAGATCAATGCGATCGGTGCGCAGACGCTTGAGCATGCCCTCCACCGCCAGTTTGATATGCTCGGGGCGGCTGTTCAGGCCGGGCAGCCGTTCGCCCGTTTCAAGGTCTATGTTCCAGCCGAATTTGGATGCGATCACGACCTGATCCCGAAACGGCTGGACCCCTTCGCCGAGAATCCGCTCCACCTCATGCGGCCCATAGGCCTCTGCCGCATCGAAAAAGGTGACGCCTCGGTCATAAGCTGTGCGGATGATGTTGTGCATTTCGGATCGGGTAGGGATGGTCGTCTGGTAGGTGCGACTCATGTTCTGCACGCCGAGGCCGATGCTGGAGACTTCAAGGGAGCCCAGCCTGCGGCGATCTTCAAGCGTGTATGCGTTGCTGCCGACCAGAGCTTTGTCGGTATTGGCCTGAGCGACCGCGAGGGGAAACACGGACGCCGCGGCCAGCGCCATCCCGGTCTTCAATACATGGCGGCGACCTGGCAGGGCCGGACTGTCGTTTTTGTTCTGTCGTGTGGTGTTCATATTTATTTCTCCTTGAAAGCATTGTTTGCCCACTCTCTGAGCGTATTCTGCGAATGAGCGTTCTTCCGATTACCAGTCATGGCGCGAAAGAGTAGACCAATCCTCGTATATTTTTGCCCGATTCTCCGAAACGTGAGCAACCGCTGCGACTCAAGGCGCAAAGGCTGACCCGGCCGCCAGGCCGCGTCCGATTGTTACGCATTTCAGAAAAACATGCGGCGACACGCAAACCGGACCGCCGCATATTTCGCATGCTACGATATAGTGTCTCCGGAACATTTCCGGATGCATCCGACCTACCCGCAGGGGGTCGCGCCGTACTCCTCGTCCGTGACATGATCGGACCATGTCACGCTTGATCCATCCAGCATCTCCTGAATGGCAATGTGCGTCATGGCAGTGCGGGGAGCCGCGCCATGCCAGTGGCGCTCGTCCGGCGCGATCCAGACCGTGTCGCCGGGGCGAATTTCCTGCACCGGGGCACCGTCCAGTTGCACGCGGCCGCATCCGGCCGTGACGATGAGCATCTGTCCCAGGGGATGCGTGTGCCACGCCGTTCGCGCGCCCGGCTCGAAGGTCACGGCCCCGCTGGTCACACGGGCCGGAGCCTGGGCTTCGAACAGCAGGGGGGCAATGCGCACCCTGCCCGCAAACCAGTCCGCCGGGCCGGTGATGGAAGCTTGGGATCCATTCCGTTTGATTTCCATATCTCAGCTCCTGAATACATTTTTTTACAGCGCGTCTCGCAGCACCGCCACAATATCTGCCTTGGTCATGGGCGGACGACCGAGCAGTCTGCCTTGCTCATCATGCACCACGAGCGCGGCGTCCGTCGCATACTGCTCGACCAGTTCATCGCCGATGCCGACATCCGACAAGCGCGTGGGACAACCGATTTCCCGCAGGAAGGCCACGTAGGCGTCGATACCTTCCCTTGACACAATCTGAACGCCCTTTCCTTCAGGCGAGATGCCGAAAACACGCTCGGCAAACTGGGCAAAACGCGCGGGCCGGGCTTTGGCGGCGAACCGCATCCAGGCCGGGCCGACAATGGCCAGGCCGGCGCCATGGGTGATGTTGTGGTGAGCGGACAGAGCGTGCTCGATCATGTGCATGGGCGGCACCATATCCACCCCGGCCTGAATCCAGCCGTTGAGCGCCACTATGGAAGCCCACTGCACCTGCTCGCGTGCTTCGAGGTTCGAACCATCGGCCACAGCCTTACGGCCCCATTCCACCGCATTGATGATAACGCCTTCGGCGAAGCGATCCTGAATGGGCGTGCCGTCCACGCCGTTGAAATAGCCCTCCATGACATGGGTGATGATGTCGCACACGCCGTACGCGGTTTGATCCTTGGGCACGGTCAGGGTCAATTCGGGATCGACCACTGCCACCTTCGGAAAGAGGCAATCCGTCTGCACAAAGGATTTCACTTTGGTGTCGTCATTGCTGATGACGGCCCCGCTGTTCATTTCCGAACCCGTGGCGGCCAGCGTGGGGACGGTGACGACCGGCAGCGCCTCGGTCGGGATATGCCAGTCCTTCTGACCATGCGCGATCAGGTTCCAGGGATCTCCTTCATACAGAACCGCTGCGGCGATGACCTTGGAGGCATCCATGGTGCTGCCGCCGCCCAGGGCTACGACCACATCGCAACCCTCCCGCCTCGCAATCTGGGCGCCGCGCATGACGGAGGTGATGCGTGGGTTGGGCTCGATGCCCGCGCACTCTGTCACGGCAACGCCGGCGGCATTCAAGCTGGCCACGGCGCGGTCAAATATCCCGCTCCTCTTCACGCTGCCGCCGCCGGTCACGAGCAGGGCGTGTTTACCCAGGCTGCTTACGGTTGCGCCGAGTTTTTCGAGAGAGCCGGCGCCGAAAATGATTTTCGTGGGATTGAAAAATGTAAAATCCATGTGATTCTCCTTGCTCCAAATTACGGAGCGTCTGTGATCCAATTACTTGAGCATTCTTGGCTGACAGGCCGTGGCGCCAGGGGTGGCAGCTTTCGCAAAAAAGCCTGTTCCAGGCCGCTTGCCCATTCTTGAATGAATTCCTACGGTGAAAAAACCGGAAGCGGGTAGAACGATCCTCTCGAATTCTTGCCTGATCATCCGAAAGATCAAACCAATGTATTGTTCTTGGACCGATGGTTCTGCTAGGCGCTCAAGAAAAGGGGGGAAAGACAATGGCTACTTCAAATCTGGCTTGGAATGACGACCTGTTTGATGCGCGCGGGGCGCTGGGCGAGAAAATCGCGAGGTGGACACAAAAGGAAAACGCGGTGGAGACAGCCATCCCCGGCCTGGGCCTGCGCCGTTTCACAGCACCCAGCGAACCGACGAGCTACATGCATGAGCCGAGCATCTGCCTCGTCGCCCAGGGTGCCAAGCGCGTCTTCCTCGGCGAGGAGGAGTACGTCTATGACGATCACCACTTCCTCATCACTTCGGTGGGACTTCCGGTGGTAGCGCAGATCACCGAGGCAAGTCCGGACAAGCCATATCTGGGCCTCATCCTCAAGCTGGATCTGCGCGAGCTTGCGCAACTCATGGTCGACAGCAGCCTGCCCATCTCCCGCGTGCAACAGGCAGGGCGGGGCATGGCCGTCGGCAAGCTGAGCGTGCCGTTGCTCAATGCCTTCGAACGCCTCATCGACCTGCTCGACGGGCCGAGCGACATCCCCGTCCTTGCGCCGCTCGTACAGCGTGAAATACTGTACCGCATGCTGATGAGCGATCAGGGACCGCGCTTGCGGCAGATTGCTACTGCCGGCAGCCACAGCCACCAGATCGCCAAGACGCTGGATTGGCTGAGAGACAATTTCAGCAAGCCCCTCAAAGTCGATGAACTTGCCTCATCCGCCGGCATGAGCACATCCACGTTCCACCACCATTTCCGGACCATGACGGCCATGAGCCCGCTCCAGTACCAGAAATGGATACGCCTGCACGAGGCCCGCCGGCTCATGCTGACGGAACATCAGGACGCTACTGGCGCGGCATTCCAGGTCGGCTATGAAAGCCCGTCTCAGTTCAGCCGCGAGTACAGTCGTCTGTTTGGAGCACCACCCTTGCGTGATATCAAAAAAATACAGCAAACATCTTAAAGATCAGGACTCAATTTGTAGCCACTCTCGCATGGATGATGGCAACACCTTGTGAATCCACTTTATCGACAGGCTTGCCCGCAGCCTTCAGGATCTACAAAATGGTCTTTCGGGCAGCGCTTGTTTACATTTTGATGAGTCTACCGGCAGAGCGGATGGAGAAATGGACTGTTGCCATGATTTGGCCTGAAGTTTCCCGAGAGGACACCTGCGCCACCTGGCCGCGATCATCTTGCGCAGGATACCCACCATCTGCTCTGAGAAAAATCGACCCAATCTCGACTGGTCTGAAAAGTGCTGAGCAGATAAATGCCCAAGGACTGCCGTAACTGCCTAAGCAATCAACGCAGCTTAGCTTAGTCATCGCCCATGGGTGCCACTTCTCAGGGGCTTCCATCAAAAAGACCGAGGTCAAAACTTGAGCTTGCTGCGCTTCAATCGCTTGCTCAAAGCCGGCTGGGAAAGTCCGAGCATGCGGCAGGCCAGGATCTGTTTGCCTTCGGCCCGCCGCATGGCTTCGGCGATGAGGAGTTCGTTCGATTCGGCAAGCGTCGGCAGTTTCTCCGGGAAGACGATGGATCCTCCGTTTGACGTGCCCATGTCCGGTTCCTCCGGGATGAGCCTGGCCATGCCCAGCCTGTCGCGAAAGGGCTGGATATCGAGGGTCTGCCTGCCGCTCCTGCTCAGGGCGTCGAAGACCAGCCCCTCAAGCTCGCGGACATTGCCCGGGAAGTTGTAGACGGAGAGCCGTTTCGGGAGTTCCTTCGGCAAGCAGGGCGCCTCGCGGCCCAGTTCTTTTGCCGCCTTGTGCATAAAGTGGGTCAGCAGCGGGGCGATGTCGTCCTGACGATCGCGCAAGGGGGGGATATGGATGCGGTGGGTGTTGAGACGGAAATACAGATCCTTGCGAAACCGCCCCTCGGCGACGGCCTTCTCGATGTCGCAATGGGTTGCAGCCAGGACCCTGATTTCGGCGGGGCGGGCCGAATCCGAACCGAGGGGCATGTATTCCCGCTCCTGGATGAGACGCAGGAGTTTGACTTGCGAGGTGTGGCTCAGATCCCCGATCTCGTCCAGAAAAAGGCTCCCCCCGGCGGCCTTCTCCACCAGGCCGAGCCGAGCGGTGTGGGCACCGGTGAAAGCGCCCTTGCTGTGGCCAAAAAGGGTGTCGCTGAAGACAATATCGTCCAGCCCCGCCACATTCACGGCCACGAAAGGCCCGCCGGGGCGGCTTGTGGCATGAATGGCGCGGGCCAGCAGCTCCTTGCCCACACCTGTCTCACCCGTGACCAGCACGGACTGGCGCGAAGTCCCAATGGCTTCCACATACTGGAAGATATGGCGCATCCTGTCGCTGGCGGTCACAATGGATTCAAAGGCCTGCGGGTTGAGGATTCGGCCCTCGAGGAACCGTTCCTTGAGGCAGATGTTCTCCTGTCTCAACAGTATCGTTTCCATGGCCCGGCCAACGGTGGCCGTGAGCCGGTTCTCGTCGACCGGCTTGACCAGATAGTCGTAGGCGCCCATGCGCATGCAGCGCACGGCCGAATCCGTGGTGTCGATCCCGGTTATGATGATAACCTCGGTATCCGGATGGTCGTTCCTGATGACTTCCAGCAGTTCTTCGCCTGACACGTGCGGCATGCTGAGGTCGAGGAGCACCACATCCGCGGCCAGCGCACGGAGCTGCTCCAGCGCGCGGCGGCTGTCCATGCAGCGCACGACGGAATCAAATCCCGCGGCGGTCAGGGTAAGTTCGAAGCTGTCCAGGGTCGCGGCTTCGTCGTCGATCATCAGGATACGGGCATTCTTGGGTGCGGCCGGGGTCATGGGCGAACCTCCTCGCGAATCATGGGCAGTGACAATATGGCCGTTGTTCCGCGTCCGGGCTTGGTCGAGAAATCGAGGGTTCCTCCGTGCTCCTGCACGATCTTGGCGCTTACCGACAGCCCCAGTCCGGTGCCGCCCACGCTGCGCTTCGTGGTGAAAAACGGATCGGTAATATGGGGCATGTCCTCCGGCTGGATCCCGAAGCCCGTGTCGCGCACCACGATGAGGACACGGCCGGCATCGACATCGGCCATCGTTTTCACATCGATGGTGGAGTTATGGTCGGGGAGGGCTTCGCAGGCGTTTATGACGAGATTGATGATCACCTGCCCTATCTTCTGACGATTGCCTCGCACCTTGGGCCTGTCATGGCAGTAGCCGACGTCGAAATGGTCCGTGGCGCCTTTGATCTGGTTGTTCAAGAGGGCAAGCGAGTGTTTGACCACGGCATTGACGAACACGACCTGCTCAAGGTCCGTAGGCTCATGCCGTGAATAATTCTTGAGCTCCGTAACGATATTCTTGATGCGCTTGGCCCCTTCCTCCATGTTGGCCAGCAGCTGGGGCATCCTTTCGCGTGCCATGCTCCACTTGATGCGGTTCAACAGAAAATCCCCGGTCTCCTTGTGGTAGGCGTCCAGAATGGGGACGATGTCGACCCAAATCCGGTTGAGCAGCTGTGAATTGAGGAGGATGTAGTTGTTGGGGTTGTTGATCTCGTGGGCAATGCCCGAAACAAGGATGCCCAGGGAGACCATTTTGTCCGCCTGCTCCAGTTGTTCCTGCTTACGCTGGCCTTCTCGCTCCATGAGCCGCTTTTCCGTGATGTCTCGACAGGTCACCAGGACGGTACCGGTCTGGATGGCCACCTTCTTCACGTTGACGATGAGAATGCGCTCGCGGCCGAGCACGTCAGGCACCTTGATCTCGATATTGCTCAGTTCCCCCCGCCGATCCAGTTCCTCGCGGGAATAAAGGTTATCTCCCAGCAGGTTTGCGATATTCCCCCTCCAGAGCGCCTCGTCGTCGCTGCAGCCCAGAATGTTCTCCACGTTGGGGCTGACATAGTAGAAGAAACCATCATCATCGGTAATGAATACGGCGTCGGAGATACTGGCCAAGGTAATCCTGTGCAATTCCTCGGAATGACGCAGGGCCTCGACCCACTCCTTGTACTCGGTGATGTTGCGATAACTGACCACCATGCCGATATGTCTCCCGCGGGAGTCCTGGAGGGCTGTCGCCCCCATCTGACAGGCCACCTTCTCGCCCTGGGCGTTGTAGCATTCGGTGTCGAACGTGGCCCGGTCCTGCCCGAGGAGCATGCGGGCCACGATGCACGCGCCCCCCGAACAGCCCTTGCAGGTGAAGACCTGATAACATCTGCCGCCCTCTGCCTGCTTGCGGACGTAGCCGGTCATCCGCGAAAAACTCGCGTTGATTTTGAGAATGTTGCGTCGGGAATCGGTTATGATCAACCCGTCACTGTCGGACTCGAAGGTGTGCCTGAGTTCCCGGTCCAGCAGAGCGAGGTCTTTTCTCACGTGCTGTCGGTAGCGTGTCTCGGCGGCATCGGGGTTTTCGGCAGCCTCGAGTTCCATGCTCCGTTTCTCGATGATCATGGCGATGCGCTTGTACAGGGCCTCCCGTTTGGCCTCGTCGCGTCGGATGGCGGTAATGTCGCGCACCGTCCCCACAATGAACTCTTCGCCGCAGATGTTGATGGCCCGCAAGTGAACCTCGGTGTCGAACTGCGTCCCGTCGCTGCGCCGGTCCCGCCAGTAGAAGCGCTGAGGCATGCCCTTCAGCGCCGCCCGGATTCTGGTTTCGGCCAGCTTTCGGGAATTTCCTCCATTTGGCTGCGTGTCAGGGGCGAAATCATAAGGACATTTTCCGATGATATCTTCCCTGCTGCTGCGCCAGATCCGGCATGCCTGGGCGTTGCAGTCGCTGATCCGGGTGCTGTTCATCAGGAAAATGGCATCCGAGGAGCCTTCGAACATCGCCTTGAATTTTATCAGTTCATTGGAGAGGTCGTCGATCTTGTTCTGCTGCGCCATGACCGTCTGGCGCAGGGAGTCCAGTTCCTGAATAGCATCTGCCGAATTCGTGATCTGGCGCATGGCCCTCTCCGGTTGCGTGGTAGTGCACGTGGATTGCCGTTGCAGAAACTGTCCGGCAGCGCCCATAACTCCCCGTCCCTCAGAGGGCACTTGGGGAGCGCCATCGCCGCATGGCAGGCGCTTGCGCCTGACCCTCCGTGACGTCTCCGTGCTCTTGTGAGCGAACTCCGAACAATCCGAAACCTGCAATCCCTCTCAATTTATCCGGATTTATGCAAGTCTTTGATCTAATGCAGATGATTCTCTCTGAGCTGATCCAGATTCATATCTGATTTTCCAATGACTACAGGCAGAGTTTGATTTTTTTGCATCAATTTTCAGCCCAGTCTCGCCTGAATTTGCATCACACATGAATTTTTCCATCCAGCAGAAGCGCGACATATATTATAATATTCTAAAAGTCATACGACTGAAAGGTCGTGCATACACAGACGGTTAGCTGTTCTTGCCCCTGAAAATATTCTTTTTGGAATATTCCCTTCACTCACCCCCTGCGCCGTCTTGCAATTAAAACGTTATATATCATAATGTTACACATCATTAACGACATGGCCCGATTCTTTCAATGGGGAGGACGAATGCGGATCACCCCATTCAGGCACTAAAATACCGCGTACGGAGGAGTTACATGAAAGAGGGGAGCAAGCTTAACGACATGGAAAAAGAACAGTCCGTAAACGCTTCTCGAAGATCGTTCTTCAAAACAACACTGCAGGCCGGCGGTGGAGTCCTGGCCGGCGTCCTCGCCGGCGATCTGGCCGCTCAGGCCAGTCCGGAAGCCGAGAGCGGCAAGTTGCCCGCAGCCCAGTACGAACTGCACTTCGACACCACCAAATGCGCCGGATGCGCATACTGCGAAGTCGCCTGCGCCCAGTTCCACGCGGGCGACGCCGACATCAAGGCCAGGCGCAATGTCTTCGACCTGAAACCGGTCCTTCCGTTCATTGGAGCCAGCGCTCTCAGCGCAAACGCGCCTGGCATTCCGCAACATCTGTCCTGGGCGAATTTTACGGAAATGAGCACCAATGAGTTCTGCCGACAGTGTCCATCCCCCGAATGCCTGGACGCGTGTCCCGAAAAGGCCATCTTTATCGATCCGAAAACCGGGGCGAGAGTCGTGAACGAGGCCAAGTGCGTCGGTTGCGGAACCTGCGTTGAGGCCTGCCAATTCGGGATGATTCACGTTCACCCGGAAGCAGAAACCGCCTTCAAATGCGACTTCTGCGGCGGAAACCCGCAATGCGTGGCCTGGTGTCCCACAGGCGCAATCACTTACACGAAGCTCTAACCCGGAATTGCAAGGAGTACATAAACAATGAGTACGAAAACATATGGCAACATGGGACAGATTCTCCGGGTCGATTTGACGAGCAAGAAGGTGGTCAGGGAGGACGCGACCAAGTACCACAAGGATTGGCTTGGAGGGCGAGCTCTGGCCCATTACCTGCTTTTCCGGGACGTTGATGTGGCCAAGACCGACCCTCTTGCCCCCGAGAGCCCCATCTACATCGGCACCGGCCCGCTCTCAGGCACCACCTTTCCCAGCTCGGGGCGCACTCATGCGACGTTTCTGGCGCCCTTGAACACGAGCGGATGGGGTGACGCCAATTCCGGCGGACATTTCGGCCCCGCCCTCAAGCGTTGCGGGTATGACATGCTCGTGATCACCGGTGCATCGAAAGAGCCGGTCTATATCAACATCGAGGACGACAATATCGAGATACTGCCTGCCGGCGACCTCTGGGGTAAAGGCACCATAGATACGCAGGCGGAGCTGATCCACAAATACGGCGAGCGCACCAAGCTCCTGTGCATCGGCCAGGCGGGCGAGAACCTGGTCCGCTTCGCCAATGTGCGTACCGAGACCACCAATTCCATGGGCCGTTGCGGCCTGGGCGCCGTGTTCGGTTCCAAGAAGCTCAAGGCCATCGTCGCGAACGGAACCAAGACCATCAATCTGTTCAAGCCGAAAGAGTTTTTCGAAATCTCCAAACAGCTGCGCGACGATCTCATGGACCCGAACTTCGGTCCTGCCCACAGCTTCACCTACAAAGTCATGTCCACGTACGGAACGCCCGGCGTGACCAATCTCATCGGAAAGACGGGAATGGTCCCGATCCGCAACTGGCAGCGCTGCGGCATCGACCCCAAATTCGATGAGTTGGTAAACCACTGGTTTGATACCTACGGGACCAGGCGTGAGGCATGCTTCACCTGTCCGGTCCACTGCCACGCGGCCTATGCCGTTCCCGACGGCAAGTACCCCACCCGGGGTGGCGGGCCCGAGTACGAGACCACCACGGCCCTGGGCCATAAATGCGACATCACCGACTGCCGCGTCGTGCTCAAGCTCAACGCCATGATCAACGACTACGGCATGGACACGGTGGAAGCGGGCGCGGTGTTTTCAACCATCATGGAACTGCGTGAACGCAATCTCATCGGTGATGACTTCACGGATGGCATTAAGCTCGATTTCGCCAATGGCGACGCCTGCGTTCAACTGCTGCCCAAGATCACTTTCCGCGAGGGTTGTGGCGACAAGCTGGCCGAAGGGCCGTACCGCTTTGCCAAAACGCTCGGTGACGAGGCGCTCAAGTCGGTTTACTGTCAGAAAGGGATGTGCGCGACGGGCGTCGAGACCCGCTCCACCATGGGGTCCATGCTGCAGTTCGCAGTCTCGCCGCGCGGGTCGCATCACCTGAACGGCCTGCCCACGGCCGAGTGGGTCAACATCCCCCCGGTCGCGGCCTATCTGGGAGGAACCGAAGAGGCCGGCGATGTCCGCTCCTATCATCCCATGGGCAAGGCAAAGCTGGTCAGGTTCTATGAGAACTTCTTCTTTTTCTCCGACTCCACGGGCGTCTGCAAATTCAACTTCGGCCACCTGGCCTACTTCCACGATACTCCGGAAAAACTCGAATACATGCACAAGATGATCAGCAAAGCGTTATACTACGCCACGGGCATCGAATACACCAAGGAGGCTCTGGACAACATCTACGAACGCTGCGTTCAGATTGAACGCGCGACGATCTGCATGCGCGGCATGCGCCGCGAGGACGATCAGCCAAACTGGAAATGCCTCAATACGAGTTGCCCAGGGGAGCACCCCGTCGGCCCCAATCCCCTGCCGCCCATCGACCCGGTGAAGTTCAACAAGATGCTGGATGCCTATTACGAACTGCGTGGATACGACATCAAGACAGGAATCCCCAAGGTTTCGCATCTGAAAAAACTCGGCCTGGACTTCGTCGCCGCAAAAATGACCGCCGCCATCGGCGCATAAGCCGGACGTCCAGGCGGCAACCAGCCGCCTGGACGGTCATCGCAACACAAGATCCATCAAAAGGAACTTTTACATGAAAAAAGCATTGTTGGCACTTCTTGTCGTCCTGCTGTCGGCACTTCCGTCTCTGGCGGCAAACGGCCACTACGTGGCCGGCGTGGAAGGCGTGAAGGTCGCGTCCGTTCCGGGACCAGGATATTACCTCCTCAATTATCTCGCGGCCTACAATGCGGACCGCGTCAACGATGGCGACGGGCACAAGATCCCCATCAACTTCGATTTGGACGTGGTCTGCGACGCCATCAGACCCTTGTGGGTGACCGACTACAAGATTTTCGGAGCTGACTACGCCATGTTCGCGACCATCCCGCTGACATACACGCACGTGCAGTACTCCAATTATGGCGGGGATACGCGCAGCAGCATCGGCGACGTGGACGTATGCCCGCTCCTCCTGTCCTGGCATCTGGACAGGTGGGACATCGCTTTCGGTTACGAGATCTTTCTTCCTGTGGGAGATTACAACAAGGACCGGCCGGCCTCTCCGGGCAAGAATTATTGGACGCACATGCTCGACATCGGGGGGACCTACTTTTTCGACGAGGACAGGACTTGGTCATTGTCCGCCTTGTTGCGGTACGAGATCAATACGGAAAACAGTGCAACCGACGTCAGGTACGGCGACAACGTCATCGTCGAGGCCGGCCTGGGGAAAATGATCGGCATGTGGGAATTCGGCCTGGCTGGCTACTGGCAGAAACAGATGACCGACGACTCCGGCAGCGGCGTTACATGGGACAAGGATGTCCATGACAGTTCCCTGGCACTTGGACCCGAAATCTCCTACATCATAGCACCCTGGAAAACCCGCGCGACGTTTCGATTTCTCCACGAAGTGCAGGCCAAGGACGCGCCCGAGGGCAATCTGGCCGTTTTCACACTCGCCAAGGAATTCTGACGGGAAGCCCGGCCGTTCGTGTGACAATGGACCCGGTGCCGCGGCATCGGAAGCAGAGAAACTGCAGTCCGACGTCGGTCGCATGCCGAAGCCGTGGATTCACGAATCATGATGAGAGGCGGTGAAGTATCCCTGTTCACAACTCCTTCACAGGGGCTGCATCGTCAGAATGCCCCGGAGAATCAGAATCTCCGGGGCATTCATTAAAATAACGGAATACTGGACCTGGCGTTGATTGAGCCTGGCAAGCCATGGCAGAACGGTTTGAACGAGAGTTTTAATGGCAAATTGCGAGACGAGTGCCTGTCGAGAGAATGGTTCCGGTGTCGGACTGAGGCGCAGGTTGTGATCGATGAACGGAGGCGGCACTACAACTCCGTTCGCCCGCATTCAAGCCTGAACAACATGACGCCCGAACACTTCTGCCGGCAGTATGGAAAAAAACTGAACCTTGGGGAAACCCTCAAAAATTGAGTGGTCCGAAGTTTCCCGGGAAGTCAGCTTACCAAAAAGTGTCAATAACAAAAAAAGTGGAGTCATTTCAGTAACTCCACTTCTATTATTTACAGTTTGTAAAAAGGTATTCGCTAAAAAGGTGCGTCATCCATCCCGCTGGCTTCGGAAGGGAAGGCCGGGCCCATGTCGTCTTCGTAGCCACGGCCGCCGTTCTGGGAGCCGCCCTGGGGTGCTCCCTGGGGGCGCTGCTGGTACTGCGGGGCCTGGGCGTAGCCGCCTTCAGACTGGCGGGAATCGAGTCCCTGCACGCGGTCGGCCTTGATTTCCGTGGTGTATTTCTCCACGCCGTCCTTGTCCGTCCACTTGCGGGTTTCGATCTTGCCCTCAATGTAGACCAGACGGCCCTTGGCAAGATAGTTGCCGCAGAATTCAGCCTGCTTGCCCCAGACCACGATGCGGTGCCATTCGGTCTTTTCGACCTTCTGCCCGTCTTTGCCCGTGTATGTTTCATCCGTGGCAATGGAAAAATTGGCCACCGGCTGCCCGGACGGGGTGTAGCGCATCTCCGGATCACGGCCCAAACGGCCGATCAAGATTGCTTTATTCAGACTACCTGCCATGTCGTCTCCTCGTGTATGTTGATGCGGTCATGGATTGGCCACCAGTTTTTCCAGCTCGCCAAGCCCCTCTTCAATGCGGTCGGAGGCCTGGTTGGCGGCCTGCGGATTCCAGTCGGCGAGGTGCCGCTGCAACTCCTCCACCGCCTTCACGACCTTGGGAAGCTCCGAGGCCAAAACCTTGCTGATGGCCTCGGCAATGACTCCGAACTGATACAGGTCATCAAGGGCCCTGACAAGCTCAAGAACCCCTGCCATCTCGTAAGGAAATCCCGGCTTGGTCTCCTCGAAGGCCAGGCTCCAGAGCCTTGGCCATGCCTTGCGGACATCTTCCTCGCTGTAGGTGTAGGCGTACACTCGAACCTGAAGGACCTTGCCCATCAGTCTCTCTCCTCCCAGTCGCTCTGCACGCGGCTGACGACTTCCTGGATCTGGCCAAGCTGGTCTTCGGGGCAGACGCCGATGAGCGGGCTGTCCCGGTCCACGGAGTCGTTGGTCTCGAAATAGACGGCATAGATGATGCCGGCCGGGCCGCTGTAGCGGATCGAGGTCTCACGCTTCATGCGCGAGAGGATGAAGAGTTCCAGCCCGTCCTCTATGTGCACGCTCTGGCTGCCCTTGGTCTTGACCTTGATGTCCACGTCGGGGAAGAAATAATACTTGCCCTTCTCCGGAGCCAGAAACAGGGACAGGGAGCGGCGCAGGATGCGAGCGATGACCTCTTCGCGGGTCAGGTAATGACGGATGGTCATGAGCTCCTGACCGGCCTGCACGAACTGGCCGTTTTCGATTTCGCCCAGGGACATGACCTCACCCTTCTGCGGGGCGAAGAGAGGTTTCTTGACATTTTCGCGCTCCATCCGGACCAGCAGGGTCCCGGGGACCTCCTTCCAGGTGCCGCTGGGGCCGACGACCCGCACTCCGGGCTCCTTGGCCACGAATTCCACCTTTCCGCTATGGGGAGCCCTGATGGAGATCTTCTCGTAAGGCTCCTCGCGCAGCTCCCGCAACAATTCTTTAACGTCGATCACTGGTGACTCCTAACTGACTGAAAAATTCAAAATTCGCAGACCGTTCAAAAATGGTGAGATGCAAGGAAGCGAAAAAATCCAGGGCGCGCGGTGTATTGCGCATACATGAGCGGTCTGGATTTTTTCGCTGACGCGGCAGATCGCCATTTTTCAACGGTCTCCTAACGGTAATAAAGGTTGCGGCCACCCATGGTCTGCAGGGACTGGACCAGGTTGCCCCGGATTTCCCGGCGATCCCATATACCCTGGATATGCCCGCGAGACAGCGCCTGATAGGCGTTGTGGTAATTGGGCGGGATATCCATGCCCGTGGTCTCCTTGATGACTCCGGGACCGGCAAAACCGATATTGGCCGAACGCACCGAGAACTGGTACGGCGAGCACCCCAGAAAACTGGCCACCGGCCCGGCGTAGGAGTTGGTGTCGTAGAGCACCAGATACAGACCGCCGGCTTCCGTGTAGCGGCGCACGGCCATGGTGCAGCGCGGCATCTGGATGACGCCGTTGACGCCTTCCTGGATGCGGATGCCCGCAGTGCCGTGCACATAGGACAGGAATGGAAGCTGCTTCTTGCGCGCACGCTCCATGGCACGCACGAACTTTTCGCCCTCGGCAGCGCCCACGCTGCCGCCACGGAAAGCGCCCATGAACATGGCGACCATGACGGACGTGCCCTCGATGCGGGCTTCGAAGGTCATGCACCCGCACTTGTGGCCGGTCTTGCGTTTGGCCTCATCGAGCTTCAGGTCGAAGCCGTCGAATTTGAGGGGATTGGTGGACTCGATCTCGCTGAAGACCTCGTAGATGGAGCCGGGATCGAAGATGTTGTGCAGGTACCACTGGTATTCCATGGGGAAATGGTGCCCACAGAAGCTGCACACCCCGGCCCACTCGCCGAAAAGATCCGGGGCCCACTGATCAAGGCATCCGTGCACGGCGGTGTTGGGGCAAACCACGGCCCGGTCGAGCTTGGCCTGGGGGCTGACGTACTGCCACTTGCCGCTGTTCAGCGCTCCGTCGTCCCAGGTGGACAGGGAGGTCAGTCCGGCCTTGTCCACGTCCTTCTTGGCCTTGCCGAAAGACAGTTTGGACATGACGTTCTTCCAATACCGCGAAGAGCGCCCGACCACGACTTGCATCTCCGCGTGCACGTCCTCGGCCAGCTCCGTGACCTTCTTGTGCTGTTTGCCGAAGAGGTCGTAGCGGAAATAGGAGTACAGGGATGAGAAGAACTCGCTGGTCCACTCGCTGCTCCGGCTGAACCAGTGGCGTTTGTCCAGGTAGGCATCCTGCGCCATGCGGCGGAATTTCATGTAGCGGGTCCAGAGCAGACGCTCCTTGGCCCGGCTGTCGAGGCTCCAGCGCACATACACGTCCGCGCCCTTGTGACGCCGTAGCGCGAGGGACCTGAAAAAGCGCATACCCCTGATATTCAGGACTATCTCGTCCGTCGAAGAGACCACGGATTTGCGCAGCTTGCGGAAGAAGTCGTAATGTTCCGGCCGGGCACCAAGCTCCGGCTCGTTGATTTTCCAGTCCACGAAACCCATGGCGCGGTTGTCGTCGGCCGTCATCTTGAGCTGCTTGGCGCAGTGCTCGATGAGTTTGGGCTCGGCGCGCTGTCCGCCGCGCAGCCGACCCTCGATGGCGGCCGCACCCTCGGGCGAGATGACCGAATAGTAGCCGTGCGACATCATGATGCGCGTGTCGGCAAGGCCGATGGCCTCGGCTCCGCCGGACCCGCCTTCGGAGATGACGGCAACGATCGGCACCTTGAGCCCGGCCATCTCGTAGAGATTCTTGGCGATCTGCTGGGCCGCTCCCGGATAGTCCTCGATGGGATAGGAACCGGGGGTGAATATGTAGGTGTGGATCGGAATGTTCTCCGTCTCCGCGACCTTCATGTAGTGCAGGGCCTTGGCGTTACCCCAGGGCTTGACCGAACCGCCGTTGCGGAACTCCTGGCCATGGCCCTTTTCCTGGCCGATGACCATGACCGCCTGGTTGTGGACCTTCTTGCCGCGCCTGCGGGTGATGTAGGCCCGGGCGATGAGCATGCTCGGATCGATGCTGTAATCGTCCTGACCGCCGATCTCGGTGTAGTTGTCGTACACGTTTTCAAGGATGTCCTTGAGGCAGATGCGCTGCGGATGCCGCACGATGCGCACCTTGTTCATGGGAGTCAGCTCGCGTTCGAGCTTCTTCTCCAGGAAGCGAAACAGCTCTTCCAGGGTTTCCAGTTGCCGGATGGCTTCCTGCTTGGACAGACCCGGCTCGCGAGCGACGTACTCGCCAAGCTTGGCTTCCAGCATGATGACATTGGTATTTTCATCGGGTCCGAAGATGTCCAGAATATATTTCAGGCGGTCCCGAAGTTCTTGTATGCGTTTTTCGATATCCATAAGAGTGCGCGATTGCCTCGCATGCTTGGGTTATGCCGGATTTTTCCGGCGTAGCTTGAGCGCTTAATCAGTATTCGGCACGGATGTGATCCCGAAGCCGGCTTGAATCCTAGAAAGCCAGGATGCCCTCGGTCTTGCGTTTGAGGAATTCGACATTGGACTTCATGGCTTCACCGGAAGCGTTGATGCCCTGCAGGGTCAGGGAACCCAGGAACTCCACTCCCCGCTCCTTGGCCTGGGCCAGATCCTTGCCCCAGATGATGGCCAGGGCCAGGTTCGGGTCGAAATCCGTAGGGATCTCGTACTCGCGATCGGTAGGCACCTGACTGTGCATCTTGAGCCAATCCTGCTTGGGCCAGTCAAAGGCGGTGATGCGGCCCACCCAGGGGGCGAACTTGTTGTCCGTATCTTCGGCGATGATGCGGTACTCTATGCCGACGCCGTTCAGAGTGATGTCTTTCTGGGTGTAACCAAGAGGAGCGCCCAGGCCCACGCGGATCTGCTCCGCGATGAGGTCCACGTCGCCCTTGCCCTTGATGGCGGCGATGCGCGCCGAAACTCCGTTCTCGACCTGGATGCGGGTGTTGACTTCCATCAGAAACGGCTGCCCGGTGGGACTGACGATCCATTCCCAGGTTCCGACGTTGTCGTACCCGGCCTCCCTGGCCATGCGCAGGGAATACTCGGTGATGTCTTCGAGCACCTTTTTTGCGTCAAAGGCGTAGCGCAGTGATGAGGGATCGAAACCGGGCGCGACCTCGATGCGCTTCTGATGGCCGGGTGATTGCACCGAGCAGTTGCGGGTGCCGAAATGGACGGGGTTCTGGCCCGTGCGGTCGGACAACACCTGCACTTCGAGATGGTTGAAGTCAAAGATGCGCTGCTCGATGAGCACGCCTTCGTCGCGAAACTGGCGCTTGGAGTAGCTCTTGATGCGTCGCAGGACGCTGCGGAACTTGTCCAGATCGTCCACTTCCTCGATACCCATGCCCCCACCCCCGGCCGAAGCCTTGACCAGGATGACGGGTTTGTTGATGCCCTGCTCTTTTTGAAAATCGAACAGGGACTTGGCGATGTGCTCGGCTTCGAGGTCATCCGTCACGGGCTTGTCCGATCCGGGAACCGTGGGCACGCCAAGCTTGCGAGCCAGACGCTTGGTGTTGATCTTGTCGCCGAGTTCGCGGATGACCTGCCAGGAAGGCCCGATGAATATGAGTTTTTGCTCGCGCTGGGCCACGCGGCGGGCAAAACGGTAATCCTCGGCAAAAAAGCCATATCCGGGATGAATCGCCGTGGCTCCGGCCTGATCCGCCACAGCAAAGATTTCGTTGGCGTCGAGATATGAACTGACACGGTACAGGGACTCGTCCCCGCCAAGCTTGCGTGCCAGGACGCAGTGCTCGCTGTCCTTGTCCGGTTCGGTGAAAAGCGCCACGAATGCCAGGCCAAGCTTGCGGCAGGCCTGCATGATGCGGATGGCGATCTCTCCCCGATTGGCGATGAGAACTTTATGTTTCTTGGATTCGATGGGGTTCTTCATGTCTAAAAGAGCCTTTCCTTGTATGAACTGTTGGGCGTTGAAAAAAATAAATTCCTTCATAAAGCCGGACCCGCTTATATCCATAATCGCATCGGGGCAAGTCCGACAGGCCGGGCTGTCCTCGTCAAAAAGAGAAATAAACTCTTCGGAATCCTTGCCAAAACCAAAACAATCCGCAAGAAAGATGAAAGATAAGTCTGATTTCTTTGCGCCGTGGACGCCTTCAAACAAGCTGAGGAGTCCAAAGAAACCGTCTTGAAGAAACAGTATAACAGCGTTTGGAGGGCTGTCCAGATTAACGGGCAGAATCGCTCCGGGACGAAAATAATCAAGGATAACGACCATGACTGATATACAGACCAGAGCCCGCACCGCCGCCGACTGGATCAAGAAAAACTGCCTGTCCATGCCCAGAACCGCCCTTGTGCTCGGCAGCGGCCTGGGAAAATGGATCGAACCCGCGTGGATTCAAAAAAGCATCCCCTATGCGGACATCCCCGGCTTCCCGGTCTCCACCGTTGAAGGCCACGCTGGGACGCTGCTTGTGGCCGAGATCAAGGGCACGCCTGTCTTCGTCTTTTCCGGACGCTTTCACCTTTATGAGGGCTACCGCCCGCAGGAAGTGACTCTGCCCATCGTCTGCCTTGGCCTGCTCGGGACCGAAAACCTGATCCTGACCAATGCCGCAGGAGCCTTGAATCCCCTGTTTGCCACCGGCGGGCTCATGCTGCTGACTGACCACATCAACATGACCGGACACAATCCCCTGACCGGGCCCAATGTCGACGACTGGGGACCAAGGTTCCCGGACATGTCCCAGGTGTACTGCCCTGCCCTGCGCGAGCAGGCCATGCTGGCCGCCATGAGTTGCGGACAGCGCCTGGAGCAGGGGGTCTACGTGGCCGTGGCCGGTCCCAGTCTTGAGACTCCGGCCGAGACGCGCATGTTCCGCATCATGGGAGCCGACGCCATCGGCATGTCCACGGTACCCGAAGCCATCACCGCCCACCATATGGGCATCAAGGTTCTGGGGATTTCCTGCCTGACCAACAAAAACCTGCCGGATTGCATGGCCCAGACATCTCATGCAGAGATTCTGAGTCAGGCCAATGCCTCCGCCAATGCCCTGGGTTCACTCCTGTCCGCATTCATCCCCAACCTGGGAGGTCGCCATGGCTGATCACGCCCATCTGCTCGCCGAGATCCGGGACAACATTCATCATAAAGACACCATCAAGGCACGTCTGGTGCTGGGATACCTGGAGAACATGGACAAAAACATCCGTGAGCAGGTACTTGGCGCGTTTCGTGAAGCTGCGCCCGAGTTTGCCGTACCCGTCCTCTGCCGATTCATTTCCGAACACCGGGACATGGTCGCGAGCCTGCCGCTGGTCCGGGAAATCCTGGCCGTCAAGATCCTGGCCCAACCCCAATTGCTCGCCACGGCCATAAGCAACCCGCAGACCCCTTGCCGCGAGATGTACATCGCCATGGCCGGAGAGCTGCGCCTGGAGGAAGTGGTCGACAATCTGATCGAAGCCTTGCTCGCAGCCACGGACATAAGCGAGATCAACCAGATCCTCGACACCCTGGGTGAAATCGGCGATCCGCAGGCCACCAATCCCGTGAGCGAGTTCCTCTACTCCGGCAACCGCGCCCTGATCATCACCGCCACCAAGGCCCTGGGCAAGCTGGGCACGCCCACAGCCATGCTGCGGCTGGCAGAACGCATGGGCACGGACAACCAGCTCGACCTGCTCATCCTCGACATCTTCGCCAAGGTCCAGGACTCCATCTCCCTGGACAAGCTCAACGAGGCCATGCGCTCACACTACGCCCATCTGCGCTCCTACGCCAAGAAGACTCTGGTCGGCATCGGCCCCAAAGCCGTCCCCATTCTGACCGAGAACCTGCTCTTCGACGACGCCGATCTGCGCATCCATACATTAAATGTGTTGGGCGACATCGGGGACCCGGCCGCCATCTCGCCCATCCGCAAACTGCTGCACACCCACCCCGCCAACGCCAATGTGCGCTTCGCCGCCTACGAAGCCCTGGGCCTCTTGCCGCTGGACCGGGGCGCTTACGTGCTGACGCAGGGCCTCAGTGACCCGGTGGATCACGTATGCATCGCCGCTGCCAAGGCCATAGACCGCAACTTCAACGAGATCATGGCCGCCGGGATCAAGAACCTGGCCAGCGAAAGGGAAGAGGATGCCCAGCGCATCATCAAGACCACCATCAACGCCCAGGCCAAACAGATATTCCTCAGCCTCATGGAAGAGGAGCGCTTCCAGCCCATGGCGCTGAGCCAACTGACCCGGGCCCATCAGGACATCCGCGACTTCTTCTACGCCATCCTCAAAGAACACGGCTATTCGGGGCTGGCCCTCAAACTGCTGGCCCCGGAAGAAAAAAAGACGGTCCGCAAGCGCATCTGCGCCGTGGACGACTCGCGCATGATCCTGAGCATCTACAAGTCCACCCTGCATGAACTTGGCTTTGAGCCCGTGCTCTTCGAATTCCCGGCCAGCGCCCTGGAATGGCTGCAATCGAACACTCCGGAGATGGTGCTCACCGACCTGAACATGCCCGACATCACCGGCATCGACCTGACCCGGGAGATCCGCAAATCCTTCTCCAAGAAGGACCTGCCCGTAGTCATGGTCACCACCCAGGATGAGGCCAACGACAACAAGGCGGCCCTTGAAGCCGGAGTCAACGACATCCTGCGCAAACCCTTCACGGCCGAAAGCCTGCAGGCTGTGTTCAAGAAGTTTTTGTAGGAAGCCCTCCTGCCCCAAATGACGATCCGATTCGTCACTGCAGAAAATCCAGGCCCTACACGTATGAAAATGCGCATAGGGGCTGGATTTTCTTTGTTCCCTGAGACCCTGCAAAGACATGGATCCCCTTCTTCAAGGGGATGAAGGCTCTGTGCAACGGCTTTTATTTCTCGCATCCCGCCATTTTCGGCAACCTGGGGCAGTAATTTTCAGGCAGCCCATCCCTGCGCCGCTCCAGCGCACCGGGTTGGGCCGGGCGAGGGGCGCCGACTGTCTGACTGAGCCAGGCATCGGTTGCTGAATCGTTGCCGCTGCGCTGCCCAAATTTCCCGTTTTACACGCAACGATTCGGCTCTACGAAGCCGGAGAAGGAGTTTCGGCGGGCCTTGCCCGGCCTAGCCCGGGGCGCGGCCGCGATGCGATGCATCCAACAATCGAAGGCATGGATTGCCGCGTCGAAAGTCGGGCTACGCGCGAAGACTCCCACGCAGAGCCTAGCTTCTCGCAATGACTTCGCTGAATCAATCCAACCCGCAGCGCGGCCGCGATGCGAAATGCTCAAGAATTACAGATCTGGATCGCCGTGTCGAAAGCTGGGCTCTCACGCATAGCCCGACACGTTCGCGAAGACTCCTCACAAACCCGTCACCCCAATCCCAGACGCTTCAGCTTCTCCCTGAGTGTCTTGCGATCGATGCCCAGTATCTCGGCGGCGCGGGTTTTGTTGTCGCCGGTGCGGGCCAGGACTGCGCGGATGTGATCCGCTTCCACCTCGGCCAGGGTCTTGTCCCCGTGGCGGCCGCGGTTGATGGAGAATCGCATGGACTCGGGCAGGTCGGTGATGTCGATGACAGGCCCGTCGCCGATGATGACTAGGCGTTGCAACAGGTTTTCGAGCTCCCGGACATTGCCTGGCCAGGCATACTGCGCCAGGGCTTGCAGAGCCTCGTCGGTCATGCGCGGGGTCTCGCGGTTCATGTCTGCGGCGAATTTGCGCAGGAAATGGTTGGCCAGCATGAGGATGTCGTCCCCGCGTTCAGCCAGGGACGGCAGCGGGATCTCCACGACGTGGATGCGGTAAAAAAGATCTTCCCGGAAAAGGCCCTGCGCCACCAGACGTTTCAAATCCTTGTGCGTGGCCGCGATGATGCGGGTGTCCACGGTGCGGGTTCTTGATGACCCGACCATGCAGAACTCCTTGCTCTGCATGACCCGCAGCAGCTTGGCCTGCAGATTGGGGCTGGCGTCCCCGATTTCGTCCAGAAAAATGGTCCCGCCGTTGGCGATCTCGAAAAAACCGGCCCGGCTGTCCTTGGCGCCGGTGAAGGCGCCCTTGACGTGGCCGAAGAGTTCACTCTCAAGCAGGGTGTCGGGAATGGCCGAGCAGTTGACCGGCACAAAGGCGGAGGCTCTGCGGTCGCTGTTGTAGTGCACGGCGCGGGCCACCAGTTCCTTGCCCGTGCCCGACTCTCCGGAAATGAACACATTGGCGCTGGTCTGGGCGGCCTTGCGGATAAGCCCGTAAACGGCCTGCATCTCGGGGCAGTTACCGATGATCCCGAATGCGCTGAGCTCCTGATCATCGGCGTGGGCCGCTCGCCTTCTGGCCTGTTTTTCAAGAATCCGCCGGACCACGGCCAGGAGCTCCTCGCCGGTGAATGGCTTGGCCAGGTATTCCCCGGCCCCGTCTCGCATGGCTTCCACGGCTCCGCTGATCGTCGGATAGCCGGTGATCATCATGATTTCGGTGTCTTTGAAATTGTCCCGCACATACTTGATGAGTTCCAGTCCGTTTGCCCGGGGCATCTTGTAATCGGTGATGATAAGGTCCACAGGCGTCCCGTCCAGAAATGCTCCGGCCTCCTCGACGCTGCCGCAGGTATGGACCACATAGCCCGCCCCGGTCAGGTTGCGCGAGATGACTTCGAGGGTTGCGGGGCTGTCATCCACGGCCAGAATTGAAGTAGCCTTGTCCTGCATGCTCATTTCGTCCTTATTTGTCGTCGGTGGCCGGATTCATGTCAGGCACGCTCTGGCGGCATGGGAAGGTGATCTCAAAGCGCGTGCCACGGCCCGGTTCGCTCTCCACTTCGATGACCCCGCCATGGGCATGGACAATCCCGTGCACCACCGCAAGACCCAGGCCCGTACCCTGATCCACGTCCTTGGTGGTGAAGAACGGGCTGAAAATCTGCCGCATGACTTCCGGAGACATGCCAACGCCTATGTCGCTGACCAGAAGATAGACGTCATCCTTGAAGGACATGGTTTCTATGGTCAAGACCCCTCCCCCCGGCATGGCATGAATGCCGTTGACCACCAGATTGACGATGACCTGCTTGAGATGCTGCGGGTCGGCCATGATCGTGGGCAGTCCTTCGGCCAGGTTCATGCGCACCTCGACCTTGCCTCGGGAGGCGCTCATCTCGATGAAATACAGGGAATCGCGGATGATCTGATTCAAATCGACAAGGCTTTTCTGTAGTGGCACCTGACGACCGAAAATCATCAGCTTCTTGATCACCTCGCGGCTGTGCAGGGCCGCCTTGATGATGTTGTCCAGATCCTTCATGACCTGCGCCGGAAGGCCAGGGGTCTGTTCGGCCAGCTGCGCAAAGCCGAGGATGTTGGCCAGGGGCTCGTTCAATTCATGCGCCACGCCGGCCGCAAACTGGCCGATCTTGGCCAGCCGGTCTGCGTGCTGCAATTGCCGTTCGAGATTTCTCTTGGTCGACAGGGCCTCGCGTTTGGCGATGATCCAGCCCACATGCTTGGCCAGGGCTCCAAGAAGTTCGGACTCCGTGGGCAGAAAGGCGAAATCAGTCCCGTCCTCGGCGCTCCCCGAAAGGCTGACGCTCAGGTGCCCGCGTTTCACCTTCTGCACGAGCACTTCCTGCTCCAGACGGCACGAGGCATCTGGCGTGAATTTCCCGCTGATTATCACCTGCCCGTCGAGCAGCAGGCGCACGCCAGTGGACTGGGGATTCTGGAACGAGGGAGGGATTATGGCCAATATCTCGCGCAGAATGTCCGGCAGTTCACTATCCATGTTCGAGACGATGCGGTTCATGGCGTGCAGGCAGGAAAGCTCCTTGTTCAGGGCCACCAGTCGACCATGTTCGTGCAGCAACTCGCGCTGACGCAGCACATGGGCCGTGACATCCTGGCCAACGCAGAGGACGCTGACCAGGCTTTGCCGGGAGTCGAACAGGGGTTTCATGTTCCAGTCGATATAGATCTTGCGCCCGTCCCTGGTCATGAGGGAGCCTTTCATGAACGCCAGCGTCCCGGCCTCGACGATCCCCGCGAATATCGCCCTGGACGTGTCCGCGCGTTTGGCGTCCACGCAAAGCTCAAACCAGTCCTGGCCTGCGATGTCGCCGATTTCGTAGCCGGAAAGCGCTTCGAAACGCGAATTTCCATGGATGATCCGCCCGTCCTCGTCGAGGGTGATGACGATGCCGTGGCTGAGTTCCATGACGGTATTGTAATATTCGGAAAGATTCATGCACTCTCCAGTATCCTGAGCCGACCCACCTGGCAAAGGACATTCGCCGGCCCAAAAATTTCGGCGCGGCCTCCTGTGGAGGCCGCGCCGACAATGATGATTCTCTTGCAGGGAAGGCCCTGGCTTAATTTGGCATCAATGACCGCTGATCTTCAGACCCCAGCCTTCGAAGACGAAGAGGATGCCGAAGCCGTACCACATGGTGTAGATGACATAGAACGCCAGGGAGAAGATGACGATTCCGGCCTTGTCCCTGATCTGCTCCGGCACCACGCTGTAGTAGTTGTAGGCGGTCTCCACGACCTTGGAATTGATGTTGAAGGCCACCTTGGCTTCGGCGAACGCCTCCTGGTCCTTCAATTTCTTGTCGAAACCGGCCAGGATCGTGCTCCAGTTGTAGAGCGCCTGACGATCATCCTTGGACTCGAAAACCGGATACTTGGCCTTGAGAGCCGCGCCGTCGTTATGGTACATGCGGTCTGCATCCTCAAGACTGGCGCTCAGGATGGCGAAATAATCGCCGGATATGGTCAATTCCTTTCCCTGAGCCGTCGCCGTCGCTCCGGCGGCGGTGATCAGCGCGACGCTGTCGGCGGCCTGCGTCTCGTTTTCCATCTTCATGGTAACGTTGACCTGATAGCCGGACACGGTCTTGGCCTCTTCCTTCAGGTTGTCCACATAGTAGGCCGAACCCTTGGAGATGGAGTTGTACAGGTTGTCCAGATACCCCATTGCGTTGTGCCCATCGAAAAGGGGCTGGAACATTGCGAAAAGGACTATGAAGAAGACCACGAGCAGGGCAATTCCCCCGGTGAATTCCTTTTTGTTATGAATCATAAGATCAGTCCTCATACTTCAGTGTCTTGATATTCTTGAAAAATGCCCCGAATACCCAGATGCCGAACAGGGCGATGACGATGAAGAACAGGTACATGCCCACTGTGTCCATGACTTTGGTGAAACCGGCCATGGATTCGGGCAGATAGCCCATTGCAACCATCTTCTTGGGCAGGGCGAAGAATCGGTTCACGAAACCGGCCATGACCGAAAGGGCGAAGAAGCCGCGGATGGTGATCCCGGGAACGACCTTGGTCACCAGCGCGCCGACCTGGATGCCGATCAGGGAACCGAGCAGCATGCCCATGGCCAGGGTGTAGAAGATGAAGCCGTAAATGGCGTACTGGGTGATGGCACCGTAACCGGCCGTGAACACGATCTGGAAGATGTCCGTGCCTACGGTGGTCAGGGAGGAAACGCCCAGGATGTAGACGAAGATGGGGAAGGTCAGGAAGCCGCCGCCGACACCCATGATGCCCGCAGCCATGCCGACCAGCACGCCGGACAGGACCAGGAATATCCAGGAGATCTTGCGCCCGCCGGGAATGAGGCCCTGGTCGAAGGAGACCATGGGGGGCAGGTTCACGGACTGCAGCTTCTGGGCGATGCCGGTCATGCCGGAGCCTTCGCCGGTATCATGCGCGCCGCCGGAATGACCAGCCTTCTTGGCACTGAAGTAGTCGTACATGCCGTAAAAACCCAGGAAGCCGAGCATGACCGTGTACACGGTGGTGATAAAGGCGTCGCTCAAAACCGGGTTTACATTGTAGAGAGCACGGTTGATGCCTGCGCCGACAGTCGTGCCGATGATGGCGCCGATGAGGAAGACGAACGCCAGGGGCACGGACACGTTGCCCATCTTGCGATGCAGCACGCTACCCATGATGGCCTTGGCGAAGATGTGAAAGAGGTCCGTGCCGACGGCCAGGATGCCCTTGACGCCCGCGCTCATGAGCGCGGGAGCGATGATGAAGCCGCCACCCGCGCCGATACAGCCAGAAATGAGGCCCGCGCCCACACCGACAAAAATTGACACGAAGAAAATATAAAGGCTGTAAAAGGAAGGACTATAGGCTTCCTTGCCTCCGATCACTGTCGGCAAGGCCTGCCCGATTTCATCGGCATAGGCCCATCCGCCAAGCAGGGCGGGAATGAGCATGAGACAAAGCAGCCAGATACGCTTCTTGTCGCCCAGGATGATCCGGGCGTTTTCCACTTCCCACCGGGCAAAGGACCGCGAGCCCTCCACCATGAATGATCCCCAATCTTTAAAGAATCCCATACGCGTTACCGCCTCCTCGTAATCTTGTGTATACAGGACCATGTTCCCTGTGCAGGTGGCTTACTCCAACCCGCGCCTCTCACCCGCTTTCCTGCTCCGGGAACAGGCCTCCCGGATTTTACCGACCAGGACATCAAGCTCCACCGGTTTCATCAGATAGTCGAACGCGCCCATGGCCATTCCCGAAAGCGCAACTTCCATGTCGGCGTGCCCGGTCAGCATGAGCACCTGCACCTGCGGAAAACGCAACTTGATCTCCCGTAGGACCTGAATGCCGTCCATACCCGGCATTCCGACGTCAAGCACTACCACATCGGCGGGCTCCGCCTCTAGCTCTCGCAACCCATTCAGACCGCTGCCGGCCTCCCTGACGAGAAACCCCCTTTTACGCAGGCGCTTGGCCATGGTGATCAGGAACTGCGTCTCGTCGTCGATGAGAAGAATGCTGTCAGCCATGAACGCTCCATTTTTAATCGCCTCTACGTTCGGCGACTGGCGATCTCCCGAACCCGTGCGTCGACTATCTTCTCTTCATGCCTGCGCTTCTTTTCCACCGCTTCTTTGACCTTTTCAACCAGCACGTCGATACTGCAAGGCTTCATCAGATAATCCGAAGCCCCCAGCCGCATGCCGTCGATGGCCGATTCCACGGTGGCGTGTCCGGTCAGCATGATCACTTCCACCAGAGGAAATTGCTGCTTGATGAGCTGCAGCATCTCAATGCCGCTCCGCCCGGGCAACTTCACGTCAAGGATGACAACCTCGATTTCGCCATGCATTGCAAGCTTCTGCAAGGCCTCTTCGCCGCTGCTTGCGTGAAACACTTCCATGCGCCGCATGGTCAGGCGTTTCTTCATGATTTCGATGAACTGCGCATCGTCGTCGACAAGCAAAATATTGGCGTCGGTCACTCAGTCCTCCTTGACGGGCCTGCCTGCATGATCCGCGAGCAAGCCTCCTTCTGGTTCAATCGCATAAAGCAACGCGTATGCCAACGCGAACCGCCTTCTGCGGTTGAACTATCAAAGGCCAGGCCATGCCATATTTGCAACTAGCTGATTTTATGGACGGGTACAAAGAAGAGCGACTGGATGATTCGCCATCAAAGCGCGACGAAACCCGCGCCAAAACGATTTCGAGCCCAAAACCGGGGCGTTTCGCCCCACAGGGACGTTTCGCCCCGAACTGGACATCGGGCAGGCAACTTGCTTGAAATCATGGATGAAATATTAACAGGCAGGAGAAAACGGGGCGTTTTGCCCCGGCCTTGAAAGCGAAAACATTGAGCTTGCAAAGAAGCAGCGCCCAGTCACAAAAAAAATCCTTTCCAAGCTTATGGAAACATAACGGCATAGGGGCAAAAAAACGACAGGATAAACTCACTACGCCTGAGTCAGCGCCTTTTCCACGGCGTCGGCCACTTCCACTCCGGTCAGAGGTTCGCCGGTTTCAAAAAGAGCGCGATGCACGTTGATTTCACGCATCACGGCGATATGATCGCGGTCCACAAAGCCTTTCCAGACCTCCATGCACTTCTCGAGCTGCTCCCGCCGGGCATAGGCCAGCCCCAGATACAGACAGGCCAGGTATTCACCGGGATGCTGCTTGCAGACCAAGAGCAACTGATCCTTGGCCTGCACGTACTCACCCAGATGGTAATGACACATGCCCTGCCTGATCCTGGCCTCCTTGTGAGCGCGGTTCTCCTTGAGCACGTCCTTGTAAAGGTCACGGGCAGCGCCATAGTCCTTGCGGACATAGGCGGCATCGGCGGCGCCGATATCCGCGCCGATACCGGAGACAGGCTTGTCCCCACCCGACTCGCGCAGGCGGCGGGCCATGCCGAAGAGAAGGTCGCGTCTTGAGATCATGGATACCTCTATTGTTATGATGAAAAGAATTTGCAGGGCCAACCAGGATAATACATCGTCGGCCATCCATAGTTCTCGCGGCCTTTGGCAAAGGCATGGATTTCGCGCATGCGCCCGACAAGTCCGCGTTGCGCTCGCAATGACGCAGCACCGACGTCGTCATTGCGAGAAGCCAGGCTCTGCGTGGGAGTCTTCGCGCGTAGCCCGACTTTCGACGCGGCAGGTCAGGCTATGCGTGAAATCCATTTCTACGACCGCAGCGACTTCCCTGCGTCCCGCCCGAACCACCCCCGGCCCAACCCGCCGTATCCACCGCCGTTGTTGACATTCCCGGGATTCCTTACCATGAAGAACCACTTTATTGTTAGCCATTCAACCGACAAAGTCCGAAATCTGTATTCCCGGAGGAGACAATGTTCAAGAGACTTCTCATCAACCTCGCCGTCCTGCTTCTTTGCGCCGCCCCGGCCCTGGCCCAGGAGGCCAAGACCTTCGCGGTGCTGCCCTTTGGGGTGCATGGACCGCAGGAGTATCAATATCTGAGCCAGGGCATTCAAAGCATGCTGACCACGCGTCTGACCTGGCCCGAAAATTTAACTCCCCTTGATGCAGGGACAGTCAAAAAGACCGTGACCAGCCTGCCTGCGGATTCCGGCGCAGCCGAGAAAATCCGCCAGGCTCTGGGCGTCGACTATCTGGTCTGGGGCTCGCTGACCGTCATGGGTCAGGAATGCAGCCTCGACGTCAACACCATCGATCCCCAAGGCAATAACCTGCCCCGGCCCACACAGACGCAACTGAGCCAGGTCATCCCGAGTCTGGAGACGGTCGCCAAAGACATCAACGCCCAGGTCTTCGGCAAGCCAGAAACCGCCGTTGCCAAGGCGCAGCCGGTAGCCACCCCCATGAACAAGGCCCTCATCGTCAACGAAACCAAGGCTGACACGGCCTACGCCAACCCCTCCCTGAAGTATGAAGACGCCGACACCTCCATGGGCCGCTGGCGCAGCCAGACCCTGCCGTTTGCCTCTCGCGGGATGGTGGTGTGTGACGGGGACGGGGACGGGCAGAATGAAGTGTTCCTGATGACGGACAGCACCCTGCTCGCTTACAGAGTCACTGGCGGAGAAATGAAACAGGTCGCTGAACTCGACCTGCCAAAAAACCGGAATTACGTGCGCCTGAACAGCATCGACATTAACCGCGACGGCCGCCACGAGCTAGTTATCGCCGCAGCTCTGGACAAAGCCCCCAAGTCCCTCATCGTCGACTTCGACGGCAAGTTCTCCATCAAGGCCGATTCGATCCCCTACTTTCTCGGAGTCCTCAACATGCCTCCGGCCTTCATGCCGACACTGGTTGGACAGGAAACGGGACGCACCAAATATCTGGACAGCAAGATTCACCAGATGATCAAGCGTGACGATTCCTATGACCTCGGTCCGGCCATAGATCTACCCCTTGGCGGCACTGTTTTTAACGTGACCTTCCTGCCCTTCGAAGATGGACATCAGATCGTCATGATCGACGACTATGACCATATGAGAATATACAGCTCAACCGGAGCGCTCTTGACTTCAACGGACGAAACCTATGCCGGGTCCAACCTCGGGATCGAATACCACTCTGCCCCCATGGGCCTGCAGCCGCCCACGGAGCAGAACATGCCGTCGAACAAAGTTTTCATCCCCTTGCGCGCCATCCCGTCAAATCTAGACAGGGACAGCCGCCACGAACTCATTCTCAGCCGTAACATCTCCGTCTCGGCCCAGATTTTCTCAAACTACAGGGACTATCCGCAGGGCGAAATCCATTCCATGTACTGGGATGGCGTCGGCATGAGCCTGCAGTGGAAGACGGCCCGCATCAAGGGCACTGTCACGGACTACGCCTTGGCGGACTTGGACAACGACGGGGCCCTTGACCTCGTGGTCAGCATCAACTCCCACACCGGCATGGCCGGGACGGCCAAAAAACGCACGATGGTGGTGGCGTATCCTTTAAACTTGGACAATCAATAGGTTGATTCAAAAAACTGGACGGTAAAAAAAATTAAACTTTCAGTCACCAATCGGCCATAAAAGGCTTGCTTTTTGGACCGCAGCTGGATTAGAAGCTTTCCAGGCGTCAGATGATTCGTTTTTTTCACAGCAAAAGGAGAAAGAACATGAAACGTTTTGCACTCGTAGCCTTGGTTGCCGCCCTGCTTTTCAGCATGGTCACCAGCGCTTCCGCCACCGAACTGAAAGTTCGCGGCAACTTCGATGTCTACGGAATTTGGTCAGCCAACCTGAATGACCATGACTCCAACTACAAAGACGGAGACAACTATTCCACCGTACAGCGCATGCGTACCTACTTTGACTACGTGGCCAACGAAAATCTGAAGGCTGTCCTGGGTTTTGAATTTGACAACGTTTGGGGCGCAGACACCGGCTCTGACTGGGGCACTGACGGAAAGGATAGCCTGGAAGTCAAGCACGCTTACCTCAACTTCAATTTCCCTGACACTCAGATCAACGTGCAGGCCGGTCTGCAGTACGTTGCCCTGCCTGGCGTTTTCGGCAACCCTGTCTTCGATGACGATGCTGCCGCAATCACTGTGTCCGCACCCATCAATGAAATGTTTGGCGTGACCGTCGGTTACACCCGCGGCACTGACGGAAGCACCTCCTTCAGCGATGAGCTGATGGAAGATGGCACCGAGAGTGATGATGTCGATATGGCTTTCATTGCTGCGCCCATCACCCTTGATGGCTTTGCCCTCACTCCTTACTTTGGTTACGCTTGGCTTGGTCAGAATTCTGGCGCTTCTTATAACAACACTGACGACTCCACTGTATGGGTTCTTGGTGCTAACGCAGCTCTGACCATGTTCGATCCGCTGACCTTTGCCGCCGACCTGATCTACGGTGTTGGCGACAATGATGAATACGAGACCAAGGGCTGGTACGCCGCTCTGGCCGCTTCCTACAAGATGGACATGCTGACCGCCACCTTGTTCACCACCTATGCTACTGGTGCTGATGATGAAGATGGTGAAGACAACTACCTGCCGACCCTCCGTGAAGGCTGGGGCCTGACCCCCTACGTTGGTGGCGATCGCGCTTTCATCGCTGCTAACGACTCTTGGGGCACTGAAGCCCTTGGTGTTGGAAGCGACGGCACCGGCCTCTGGGTCCTGGGCCTCGTACTGGACGACATCTCCTTTGTTGAAAAGCTGTCCCACAAGCTGGTCATCGCATATGCCCAGGGTACTTCCGACGAAGACAGCGGCGTTGCCTTCACCGAAGAAGACGACCTGTGGGAATTCTGGCTGGTCAACAAGTACATGATCTATGAAAACCTGGCCGCCATCAATGAGCTCGGTTACTTCAAGGCTTCCAGCGAAACCTATAAAGATGCCACTGGCGACGACCTCGACGCTTCCTACTTCGCCACCGTCGGCTTCCAGTACAAGTTCTAATTCGGGTTTTCACACCTGACGCCACTTTGGGCCGGAGACGCAAAACTCCGGCCCTTTTTTATTTGCAGGCGGCCTTCATGAGTGGTGAACCCCGTGGGCGGTACTTCACGCCTGATGAAGGAATTGACTTTTGGAGGATTCGGGGCATAGACATTTTGTCGTTGCGTAAAGCAGCCCCTTTAGCGAAAGGATGGATTCCGCGCTGTTGCCCGACATGGCCCGCCTTCGCGGGAATGACACGAAGCGGCGAGCGAATTTATGTCATTCCCGTGGAAACGGGCCCTGTCGGGCAACGGCGCGGAATCCTGCATTTGTCCACCCCGGCATTCCACCGCGAACCCATGCGAGAGCATTCATGCCTTTGAGACTCCTTGAATATATTTCATCCAATGACTGGAACGGCATCACGTCCTGGCTGGCGCGCCGGGATGCCAGCGAGGACAATGTCGAACCTCTGGTGCGAGACATTCTGGCCCAAGTGCGTGAGCGCGGTGACGAAGCCGTGGCCGATTACACCAGGCGCTTTGACTGCCCGTCTTTGACAGCGACCCAACTGGCCGTGCCAAAGGCCGATATCAGCCGAGCCCTGGAACAGATCCCGGCAGAGGATGCGGCCATCATCCGTGAAGCCGCTGCCAACATCCGCGACTTCCACCTGCGCCAGAAGCAGAACTCCTGGATCACCACCCCCGCTCCCGGAACTACGCTGGGCCAGTTCGTACTGCCCGTGGACCGTGCGGGGCTGTACGTGCCCGGTGGCCAGGGCGGGGAGACTCCGCTCATTTCGAGCCTGCTCATGAACGCCATCCCGGCTCAGGTTGCAGGCGTAAAGGCAATCTGCGTGGTCAGCCCGCCGCGCAAGGATGGCACGCTCAACCCTTACATTTTGGCCACCGCCGCCATTCTCGGGATTGACACCATTTTCATGTGCGGTTCGGCATGGGCCATTGCTGCCCTGGCTTACGGCACAGAATCCATCCCCCGTGTCGATGTCATCGCAGGACCGGGCAATATTTTCGTGACCACGGCCAAGCGCCTGCTGGTTGGCCAAGTCGGCATTGACATGATCGCAGGCCCAAGCGAAATCGCCATCCTGGCTGACTCTACCGCCAACCCGAAATGGCTGGCCGCCGACATGCTCTCCCAGGCCGAGCACGATCCGCTGGCTTCAAGCATTCTTATTTCTTCGGACAGCCAACTCCTGAACGAGGTCAAAAGAGAACTTGGCCGACAGCTCTCGGAATTGCCGCGTCAGGAGATCGCAACCAAGTCCCTTGCCGATTGGAGTGCGCTCGTTCATGTGCCTGATCTTGAAACCGGCATGGACCTCATCAACCGCCTTGCGCCGGAACATTTTGAACTGAGCGTGGCCGACCCCTGGGCCTGGATCGGCTCGGTACGCAACGCCGGAGCCGTTTTCATGGGCCACAGCACCCCCGAACCCGTGGGTGATTATTTTGCGGGCCCGAACCACGTGCTGCCCACTCTTTCCACGGCACGCTTTTCATCAGCCCTGTCCGTGGACACTTTTTGCAAAAAAACCAGCCTGATCAGCACCGATCTGGCATACTTGGGCAACCACGGTTTCAAGGTGGCCCGTCTGGCCCGCCTGGAAGGCCTGGAAGCTCATGCCCGCAGCGTCGAACAACGTCTGGAGAACCCATGAAAATCGTTACCAAAACTAAAATTCGTGAATTTCCGCTCATCTCTCGCGGGAAAGTCCGCGATATCTACGAAATCGACCCACAAACCCTTCTTATCGTGACCACGGACCGCATGTCCGCCTTTGACGTGATCATGAACGAGCCCATCCCCTACAAGGGCGTTGTCCTCAACCAGATCACCCTCTATTGGATGGACGCGTTCAAGGATCTGGTTTCCAACCATCTTCTGGCCACTGACGTAAGCGATTTTCCTGCCGCCCTCGCACCTTACAAGGACGAGTTGGAAGGCCGCGCAGTCGTGGTGAGGAAGGCCAAACCCCTGCCCATCGAGTGTATCGTACGCGGCTATCTGACCGGTTCGGGCTTCAAGGACTACAAGGCCACCGGCTCGGTCTGCGGATACAAACTGCCCGCCGGGCTGGTAGACTCCGACAAACTCGAGATTCCGCTCTTTACCCCGTCCACCAAGGCGGACCTGGGTGCACACGATGAAAACATCACCCTGGCCGACGCCAAATCGCGCATCGGCGAAGGATTGCTCAAAAAAATCCAGGAGCTGTCCCTGGCCATCTATTCACGTGGCAGGGATCTGGCTGCCAAGCGCGGGATAATCATCGCTGATACCAAGTTCGAATTCGGCCTGAACGAAAAGGATATCCTGCTCATCGACGAGGTTCTGACCCCGGACTCCTCCCGGTTCTGGCCCGCCGACAGGTACGTCCCGGGCCAGGCGCAACCCAGCTTCGACAAGCAGTACCTGCGCGATTGGCTGAGCGAAACGGATTGGGACAAGACCCCTCCGCCCCCGACGCTGCCCGCCGAGGTTATCGCTGAAACACAGAAAAAATACCTGGAAGCTTTCGAACTGCTGACCGGATCCCCTTTGCAATTGCCGTAAGGCGCAAACATAACTGGAGAAAATCCATGCTCGTTCAAGGGAAGAAAGCCCTGATTTTTGGCGTGGCCAACGACAAGAGCATCGCCTACGCCATTGCCAAAGAGCTCAAGGACAACGGAGCATCCATCGCCCTCAGCTACGCAGGGGAGGCGCTCAAAAAACGGGTCGAGCCCATTCATGAGGAACTTGGCAGTGATTTCCTGTTTCAATGTGACGTGGCCGACGATGCCGCCATTGCCGAGTCTGCGGAACTGGTGAAGGAAAAATGGGGCAATTTCGACATTCTGGTCCACTCCGTGGCCTTCGCCAACCGCGACGACCTGAAGGGACGCTATGTCGAAACCTCCCGCGAAGGATTTCATCTGGCCCTCGACATTTCCGCCTATTCCCTGGTGGCCATATGCAAGGCTTACGAGCACCTTCTGAATGACAACTCGTCTGTCATGGCCATGACCTACTACGGAGCGGAAAAGGTCATCACCCATTACAATGTCATGGGCGTGGCCAAGGCGGCCCTGGAAGCCAGCGTGCGTTACCTGGCCATGGATCTCGGCGAACGCGGCATCCGAGTCAATGCCATCAGCGCCGGTCCGTTGAAGACCCTGGCCTCGTCCGGCATCTCCGGATTCAAGACCATCCTCTCCACCATCGAGGAACGTGCCCCCCTGCGCCGCAACATCATCCAGGAAGACGTAGGCAAGACCGGCCTCTTCCTGGCCTCGGACCTGTCCCGCGCCATCACCGGCGAAGTCATCTATGTGGATTCGGGCTACAACATCATGGGCATCTGAGCCCCTGCCTACCATGCAATCGACACCAACCCCTTCCCGCGAAGGGGTTTTTTTGTTGGCTTCGCTTCTCCCTTTGAGTCGACCGCTGCGTTTTATAGCGGATCAAATGCATGGAGCGGACGCAGAAAAAGCTGGATTGCCGCGACGAAAGTCGGGCTACGTACAAAGACTCCTCGTAATGACGGGTTGAATGATGCGTATGTTCGAGCGAATTCCGCAGTCATATTCTTCACCGTCAGTCAAAAATCCCCCCCCAGCGCCTCAAGGCCCGATGTCGACATGGCCGTCGGCCTCGTCGGTTGTCTGACTGAGCCAGGCATCGTTTGTTGAATCGTTGCCTGGCGAACTGCTCGGATTTTTCGCACTGCACGCAACGATTCAACTCTACGAGGCCGGAGAAGGAGTTCCGGCGGGGTCGACGGCCATGTCGATAGCGGGCCGCGTTCCGTGCTGTCGCCCCTGAATTTCTTCCCTTCCACCTTGCACAGCGCTCAGAGATGTTTATTTCCAATACTTCTCAACCTCACCACAAACCGGAGGTCACCCTCATGGAAAAAATACACGCCGTCTGCTCAGGCTGCCAGACCGTCAACGCCGTCCTCACCGAACGCATCCGCCAGAACCCGGTCTGCGCCAAATGCGCCACACCTCTCCTTCCCGTTCACCCAGTGGACCTTACAGACCAGAACTTTGAGCGCTTCATCTCCCGTTCCACTCTGCCGGTGCTGGTTGATTTCTGGGCGCCCTGGTGCGGCCCGTGCAAGATGATGGCTCCGGCCTTCGCCCAGGCCGCTGCGGCCCTTCAGGGACAGGTAATCCTCGCCAAGATGGACACCGAGGCCCAGCGCGCCGTTCCTTCCCGCTTCAACATCCAGTCCGTACCAAGTCTGGTTCTCTTTCGGCAGGGCAAAGAAACCGCTCGCAAGGCCGGAGCCATGCCTGCAGGCCAAATCCAGGCTTGGGTAAGGCAGCAAATCTGAGGAATTTTGCTGGAACAACGCCTTTCACACACCAACGCAATCTATCCATGATGCAACGAGCAATAAAGCATCAGGAGATGTTGAAGGCCTAGCGGAGGAGCAGGCCTTCGATTTTTGAAAAATGCCGATCCCGCGTGAAGAGCGGAAGTCCGTGCTGAAAAGCTATGGCCGCTATCCAGATGTCGTTGGTGGGTATAGGCGTACCGCTGCGGCGCAGTTGATCGAGAATGGCGCAATAATGCTGGGCGGTGTACTCGTCCACAGGATAGAGTGCCACCCGGGCTGAGTCGATAAAAATACCAAGTTCCCTTTTGTTCTCTTCCTCTCTGTTTCCTCCTTTGAACCCGGAAAACAGTTCACCCAGTGATATGGCGCTCAGGCCGATGTGCTCCGCTCCCCGCAAAACCCGGACAATCTCCTGATCGCCGCGCAGAGCGCCGGAATAGATATTGGTGTCGATGAGTATTCTGTTCATTTCCACAACTCTTCGTCGACCTGTCTCTGCGCATCGATCCTGCCCTGGATTTTGGAATATTCCTCGTCGCTCCAAATGCCGAAAAGACTGTCCAGATCATGCCACTCCCTTGAGAACCGCTTTTCCTTGCCTGCTCCGACCTGTTTGCGCAGGACATCCAACACGAAGTTATTGACGCTTTTTTCTTCTTTTTTTGCTGCACACTTGATGAGCTTACCTAAATCCTCATCCACGCCGCGAATGCTTAATGTCTTCATAACGCCTCCTTTTTTGCCATCATTGTGCATGCACAATATGAAACTATCACAAAAACTGTCAATACCAAGGCGCAATCTCGTCTCTTTAAAGATTCTGAATTTGTGATTTTCGCCAACTTTTCCCTTGCCAAACAAAGTCCTCTGACATAGAGACGTTTTTCCCGATCGCGGAGAGGTGGCCGAGTCTGGTTTAAGGCGCACGCCTGGAAAGTGTGTGTACCTCAACGGGTACCGGAGGTTCGAATCCTCTCCTCTCCGCCATTTTTTGAAAATGAAAGGGAAGCCGGGTGGCGGAAACGCTGCCAACCCCGTCAGGTCCGAAAGGAAGCAGCGGTAACAGTTGTTTTCGGGTACCCGGCTTCCCTGGCAGGTGCGAAATTTTCGCTCCTGCCTTTTTTTTTACATTTGAGTTGTTCTTCCGCGCGCACAACCCTTCCCCATCCTCATCGGGTCATTATAATCATAAATAACGCGCATTCATGTTTCCAGTTTCCATCCTGTGCCCATATCGGTTACGGGATCAAACTTATCAAGGAGGACTTGTGACAAAATTCTCATTCCTGGGAGCCATCATTCTGAGCCTTGGACTTGTTTTGCTGACCATGCCGGACCTGGTCGAAGCAAGACGCCTTGGCGGAGGAGGTTCTTTCGGGAGCAGGCCATCCTACTCCAAAAGCTATCAAAAACCCGCAGCGCCCACTTCCTCGCAGTCGAAACAGGCGGCACCCGGAGCTTCACCCATGGGTGGACGCGGCATGTTCGGAGGGCTTCTCGGCGGCATGCTCATGGGCGGTCTGCTCGGTTCGCTCTTTTTCGGCGGCGGATTTTCCGGGATCTCGTTCATCGACATCCTGCTGATCGGAGGCGGTCTTTTTCTGCTCATGCGTTTTCTGCGCAGCCGTCAACCAGCCACGCAGACCGCAGGAGGGCCGGGCCGGGTACACGACATGAACCGCGGTGCATGGGACAACCTGCGCACCACGCAGCAGAACACCGCCCCCACTGCCCCGAACTATCCGGCAGGGTTTGACGCCGACGACTTCCTGCAAGGCGCCAAGGCTGCATATACACGTCTTCAGGCGGCATGGGACGCCCGCGACATGGATGACCTGCGTCAGTTCACCTCCGCGGATGTCTTTGCCGAGATTCAGGCCCAGGCGGCGGCGGATTCCGCTCCGGGCAAGACAGAAATCCTGCTTCTCGAGGCCACTCTGCTTGAAGTAAAAACGCTGGGCAACCAGACCATCGCCACGGTTCTCTTTGACACCATGCTGCGCGAGGACTCTGCATCGGCTCCGGCCGAACAGGTTCGCGAGGCTTGGCATTTCAGCCGCTACGAAACCGGCGGCGAGAAACACTGGGTAGTGGAAGGCATTCAGCAACTTGAAAAATAACAAGCGGGATCACTCCCGCGAAAACGACCACATTCCCTGCCCGATCTGTGACAAACCAGCGCAGATCACGGGCAGGTGAGCCGCGGCCCGCATCTCCTGCAGGTCCTGCGGGAGTGACGTCTTGGCCAGCGCTTACAAGGACGCCATAGAAGCATACAAACAAGGCTTGTGCTCCGGGAACGGTTCGGACCCGGGCATTCTTTGAGACCATAAACTTCATTTCATAAGGAAACCGTACATGAAAAGAATCCTCTCCCTGACGGTGCTCTTTTGTGCCGTTGCCGTGTCCGCTCTGGCCGCCGCTCCGGAGGCAGCCCTGAAAGCCCTGACTCTGGGCAATGAAAAATTCGTACTGGAACAAAGCCTTGCGCCCGCTCCCCTGGCCATCGTCATCGCCGATCCGGCCATCTCCGTACCGGCAGCCGATCTCTTTGGCATGAGCGAATCACGGATCGCCGTGGTCAAGCCCGAAGGCGGCTTTGCACCCACGACCGGCATTGCCGTCAAGAGCGCCGACCTCACCGCTCCCTTGGTCGTTGTTCTCGGGCTGACCGAAGATGCCGTGTGGACGGTATATGCCAATACGCTGGTAGCTTCTCCTGATCTGATCCATGCGGTGATGAAAGGCCAGATCTCAGCCGTAGGCGCCGTGGTCGACGCGCAAAGCGGAGCCGTTACGGTCCTGGGCGCTCACCCGGAACTGCAGATTCTGGTCGGACAGTACCTGCTCACGCTGCCTTCCGGTACCGAGGCTGAGGGGGCTGCCGAACCTGCTTCAGAAGTTGCGCCTGAAACCGCAGCCGCGGCCGAAGCGCAGGCAGCTCTGGCTCCCGCAGCGGAAGAAAAAGCGGACACCGAAACCCATGAGGCAATGGTCCAGGAAGACGCCGCCCCGGCAGAAAGCCACGCTGCTCCCGCCGAAACAGTCCACGCGGCAGCAGCCGACGACGCCCAGGCTGCCCAGGAATCCGGCGGCTCGGGTTTCATGCTTGTCCTCGTGTTCATCGGCGCCCTCATCGGAGTTATCGTGTTCATGGACAAGACCGTGCTCAAAGGCTAGCCGCCAGCAAGTGCAACTCCGCCTGCATGCGGCGCACGGCTTCGGTCGCGCGCCGTTTTTTTTCTTGTGTGAGCCACCGTCAAGAATGAAGTGGCCTGTTTTGTTGGCGCGGGGTTTTTGAGTGACAGGTCCAGCCGCAAAAGGAACTTTTCTCCGCAACAGTTCTTGAAATGTGCCTGAAGCTGCGTTAGTTTTGAGAAAATTTTCTCAAGCGTGAAACACTCACAAGATCGCAGCCACGGCTGTTCACCTCAAACATTATCAGGGGTTCAACATGTTCATCAAACGTCTTATCCTGGTCTTTCTGCTCGTTCTGGCCCCGCTTGCGGCCATGGCCTCGGCTCCCGGCGTTCATCCCGTAAGTCCAGAAAAAGGGCTCAAGATGCTCACCGAGGGAAACCTGCGGTTCGCCCTGGGCCAATCTACCCACCCCAACACAAGCTTCTCCCGACGCCTGCTGACCACCACGGAAGGACAGGCTCCCTTCGCCACGGTCATCGCCTGTTCGGATTCCAGGGTCCCCGTTGAAATTCTTTTCGATCAGGGAGTCGGGGATCTGTTCGTCATCAAGGTGGCGGGCAACGTGGCCGACACGGACGAAATAGGGTCCGCCGAATACGGCGTTGATCACCTCGGCACTCCGGTGCTGATGGTGCTCGGGCACTCCTATTGCGGCGCCGTGACGGCCGTGACCATAGGAGCCGAAGTCCATGGCAGCATCCCCGCTCTGGTGGACAACATCGTTCCTGCAGTGGAGAAGGCGCGCCAAGAGCACCCGGATGCCGACACTCCCGAACTCATCGTCAAGGCCATCGAGACCAACGTCTGGCAGGCCATCGAAGATCTTTTGGGCAAAAGTCACGCCATCGCCGACCGGGCAAAAGACGGCCGGGTCGTCGTGGTTGGGGGCGTTTACGACATCCTTACCGGCAAGGTGAACATTCTGGGCACCCATCCGAACCAGACCGCGCTTTTGGGTGGAGTGACTCCCCCGGCCCACGCCGAACCCGCCACCCACGCCGAGCCCGCCACCCACGCCGAGCCCGCCAAGGACACTCCCGCCCATGCAGAACCCGCCGTGGAGCAGGCCAATGCTGAAGGTCACACCGAGGCAGCAGAGGCCCCTTCGTCCGGAGGATTCGGATTTTTCTCCTTTATCGTGTTCGTCCTGCTGCTCATTGGAGCGGTCTTCGTACTCGACAAGAAGATACTCAACCCCGATCAGAACTAGAAATCAAACCCGGCCCAGCCGGGTTTTTCCTTTCCGGTCACCAGGACGGCAAACAGCGGGGCGCGAAATTTCACGCCCCGTCCTTGTTCAACCACGGCGGATCAGGTAGGGTTATGAACTACTACCCTTCAATTTCCGTGGAGTCCCCATGATTCGGGTTTTGCCCACTCTCCTCCTGATCATTTTCCTGAGCGCCGTTTCTGGACGTGCCCAGGATCTGCAAATGACCTGCGGGGTCGCCACCGGATTTCCACCGTATCAATTCGCCATTGACGACCGGCCTGCCGGATTCGATGTGGACGTGGCAAAGTCCGTCTGTGCCAGGCTCGGAGTATCGGCCCGTTTCGAGCAGGGAAAATGGGACAATGTCGTAAGCATGCTGCTTTTCGGCCGGATCGACATGATCGTGGGCATGGAGGTCAACGCATTCCGGCACGACTACTTCGACTTTTCCACGCCGTACGCCAAGCGTCACGATGTGGTTTTTGTCTGCGCGAACAGCACCGTGACCAGCGTTGAAGACCTGTTTGGCCTCGTCATCACCGGAGACAGGCATTCCTTTGTAGAATTGCACTGGAAAGAGCGGGGCATCTTTCAGAAAATCCGCATCATGCAGGTTGGGAGCAAGGAAGAATCCTTGGACCTGCTGGCCCGTGGAGAAACCGCGGCGGCCATCATGCCGCGGGAGGTCGGAAAATATCTGGCCGCCCTGAGAGGCCTTGAAATCCGAACGCTCAGCAATCCGGACCCAGGTTCCGATATTGCCATCGCGCTACGCAAGGGGCACCCCGAATTGCTCGGGAGGATAAACGCGGCGCTGCGGGATCTTCAGGCCGATGGAGAACTCGATGCCCTGGCCCGCAAATGGTTCTCCGGGGAGCCCCCAGTACTGCACGACTAGAAACTCCAGCTCTTCCCGGATCTCTGTCAGGGATTTGCAAATGCCAAGGCCGCGCAAGAATGCCGAGCAGCGAGAAACAAAGAAAATCCAGAGCCGATACGTAATTTACATACGTATCGGCTCTGGATTTTCAACAGTTCGTCGCGAGAGGGCAGGTTGCTAGCCTTTGGTTGCGTTGATGACGGTGATCTGATCGTTCAATGTCCAGAAATCGTATATATACCCGATCAGAAAAAACCCTCCGGTCAGCATATAGAGGATGCCCGTAATCCACTTGCCCATGTACATTCGGTGCACCCCCAGAACGCCCAGAAATGTTAGCAGAATCCAGGCCAGGGAGTAATCGATGCGTCCGGGCCGAAAACGCAGTGCGGCCGTGCGCTCCATGGAGGGAATCAGGAAGAGGTCCACGATCCAGCCGATGAAAAGAAGTCCGAGTGTAAAAAAATAGATCGTCCCGGAAATGGGGCGGCCATAATAAAAACGATGCGCGCCAGTGAATCCGAAAATCCAGAGCAGATAGCCCATGAAAGTGCTGTGTGTTTCAACCATATTCTCTCCCTGCAAGAATGATCCCTGTTTCATTGAATTATATACTGGCCGACCAAATGGTTTCGCAAGTTGAAAGCCGCGGCCGGACGTTGTAGGGCCAGTACCGACTCGTTCTGGCTTGTTGACCTTTTCTATTCAAAAAGCAATGATCCCGGCAACTCTCATCGACAAGGAACATATTTCCCATGATAAATAAAGACCGACTGACAAACACGTTTCTCGACCTGGTCCGCCTCGACAGCCCCTCCGGACAGGAAAAGCCCGTGGCCGATCACCTGTGCGCCCTGCTCAGCGCCCGGGGCTATGACGTTCACGTCGACAATGCAGGCACTTTTTTCGGCGGCAACTCAGGCAATGTCATTGTCCGCGTTCCCGCCACCGGCCCCGGCGACGCCATGGCGTTCTCCGCGCACATGGACTGCGTCGACCCCTGCGTTGGCGTCAAGCCGGTCCTGAGCGACGGAATCATCCGCTCCGCCTCGAATACGGTCCTCGGCGGCGACGACAAGGCCGGCATCAGCGCCATTCTGGAAGCCCTCTTCCACCTTGAGGAAGACGGCACCCCTCATCCCGAACTTTTCCTGCTGTTCACGGTCTGCGAAGAAGCCGGGATGTTCGGAGCCAAGCATCTCGATTTTTCGCGGGTCAAGGCCAAAGAGGTCGTGGTCCTCGATTCAAGCGGGGATGTGGGAACCATCATTGTCCGCGCGCCATCCAAGGCCGGCATGACCATCACCTTTCACGGCCGCTCGGCCCATGCCGGCATCGAGCCGGAAAAAGGCATCAGCGCCATCCAGATGGCGGCCAATGCGATCAGCCGCATGAAACTCCTGCGCATCGATGAAGAAACCGTCGCCAATCTCGGACGCATCGAGGGCGGCGGACAAACGAACATCGTGCCGGACTGCGTGACCCTTACCGGAGAGGCCAGATCGCAGAACAACGCCAGACTCATGGCCCAGATCGAGCACATGCGCCTGTGTTGCGTCGAAGCGGCCCAGGAAGCGGGCGGAAACTTCGATTTCAGTCACGAAATCTCCTACCCAGCCATGGACGTTCCCGCTGACAGCAGGCTCCTGCATCGCGCCCTGCACGCCTGCAACGATCTGAACCTCGTCGCTGCGGTCAAGGGCACGGGCGGCGGCAGCGACGCCAACATCTTCGCCGGCCAGGGCCTGTCCTGCATCAACCTGGGCATCGGCATGAGCCGGGTTCACACCACGGACGAGTTCATCCGGGTCGACGACATGGTCAAGGCCGTGCAACTGACCGCGGCGCTGATGCAGAGATAGAAGGCCGAAAGGTTCCGAGATGTGCGGTCCGCAGCCCACTGTCGGCAATAGCATGATGACGAGGGGAGAATTGCTGCGCCCCTCCGTCCGAACGCAAACGGGCGACCCTTGGGCCGCCCGTTTCGTTTTTGCGGGGCCTTCCATTCCGTCTAGCCGAGCTTCTTCGCCAGCAACTGATTGACCAGTCCCGGATTGGCCTTGCCCTTGGATTTTTTCATGACCTGGCCGACAAAAAAGCCGGTCAGCTTCTTGTCTCCGCCCTTGTATCGTTCCACTTCCGACGGATTTTCGGCGAGAACCTCGTCCACCAGGCTCTCGATGGCCGAAGTGTCCGAAATCTGCACCAGGCCCTTGGCTTTGACGTAGGCCTCGGGATCGCCGCCGGTTTCGAACAGCTCCTTGAACACGCCCTTGGCGATGGTTCCGCTCACAAGTCCGTCATCGACCAATTTGACCAGCCGGGCCAAATCTTCCGGACGGAGCTTGCACTCGGCCAGAGTCACGCCGCGGTCGTTCAACTCGCGCATGACCTCGCCCATAACCCAGTTCGAAATCTTCTTGGGCTCGTTGTAGGTCGCAAGCGCGGTCTCAAAATAGTCGGCCACCTCCTTCTCCGCCGTCAGGACCAGGGCGTCGTACCCAGGCAGCCCGAGCGCTTCCTGGAAGCGACGGCAGCGGGCCTCCGGCAGCTCCGGCAGCTCGCCCCGCCATTTCTCCATCCACTCTTCCTCGACAATGAGGGGCAAGAGATCCGGATCCGGGAAGTAGCGATAGTCGTGGGCCTCCTCCTTGCCGCGCATGGAGCGGGTCACGCCCTTGGCCGCATCAAAGAGCCTGGTCTCCTGCACAACTTTCTCCCCGTCCTCGACCAGATCGATCTGGCGCTCCACCTCGTACTCTATTGCCCGCAGAATGTTGCGAAAGGAGTTCATGTTCTTGAGTTCCGCGCGGGTTCCGAACTCTTCCTGCCCGCGGGGGCGGACGGAAACGTTGGCATCGCAGCGAAAGCTTCCTTCTTCCAGATTGCCGTCGCAGATGCCGAGGTACACCAGAATGGCGCGCAGGCTCTTCAGGTAGGCCACGGCCTCCTCGGCGGAGCGCATGTCCGGCTCGCTCACGATTTCAATGAGCGGCACTCCGGCGCGGTTCAGATCCACGTAAGATGCGTTGTCCGTGGAAGAATGGATGTTCTTGCCCGCGTCATTCTCCATGTGGATGCGGGTGATGCCGATGCGCTTTTCGCCCTTCTCCGTGTGGATGACGATGTGCCCGTGCTCGGCCACCGGCAGCTCGAACTGCGATATCTGGTAGCCCATGGGCAGGTCGGGATAAAAATAGTTCTTGCGCGCGAAAAGCGAACGGCGATTGACGGTGCAATCCACGGCCATGGCCATCTTGACCGCGTATTCCACGGCCCGGGCGTTCAGGACGGGCAGCTGGCCTGGCATCCCCGTGCAGACCGGACAGGTGTTCTCATTGGGGCCGGCCCCGAACAGGGTCGAACAGGAACAGAATATCTTGCTGCTGGTCTTAAGCTGGGCATGTACTTCAAGGCCGATGACCACTTCGTAATCGCGCATACTGGCTCCTTCCCGCGTCAGCCCGCGACAGGCTTTGCGGCATACAATTCCGGATTGAGGGCCGGATCGTTATACATTTTGCACTGAAAATAAACCTTCGGGCTCTTCACGCCCCGGGCGTAGTCGTCGATCAGTTCCAGGATGGACTGAGAGAGGTCCCGGTGCTGGGCTTCAAGCAGGGCGAGCTTGCCCCGGCAGCTCTCAAGATGCCCGGCGTCCACGTCCATGCGATCGGTCTGTTCGCGCATGTGAAAAATCTTGAGGCTCAGGATGGAGAGGCGGTCCAGAGCCGCACCCAGCGTCTCGGTATTGAAGCGGCGCGACTCCTCAGGCAGATCCTTCTGTGCGGCAAAGGCGCCCACGACGCGCACCAGCCAGGCATCGACCTGCTCCATGAGGTCGTTGCGCTGCTGGTTGAGGCCGTCGATCTCGCGCTTGCAGCCGGTGATGACACTGGCGTCCACATCCTTGCGCCGGGCTCTGTCCTCGACATGCCAGAGCAGAAAATTCTTCAGATGCTGGCGCAGAACGAGCTCCACCAGTCCGTCGCCTGGACGCGCCGGGAGGTCTGCCGGAGCGTCCTCCTCATGCCACAGGGCGACGCTCGCGAGCTGCGCCGTCCAGGCCTGATGCAAAAGGTCCTTCAAGGTCTGGGGGTCCATGGGCTGCATGATTATTCCTTTTTCTTGAGCAGAAGATAGACGCGGCTCGTGGCCTGCAGATGCCCGGCCAGAAATTCGGCCCTCTGCCCCGCGCCGCAGAAAAGATCCAGGCGGCTGCCCTTGATGGCCCCGCCACGGTCCTGGGCCAATCCCAGAAACGCCGTCCGTGTCTCCGTGCCGTCCGCATCCGGAAGCACGGCATCCACAGCCAGGATACTGCCGAGCGGCAGAAAGGCAGAATCAGTAGCCATGCTGACCATTGGCGTCAATGTTCGCCCCATGGCTCCGAGCGGCCCGTCTTGCGCCAACCGGAAAAAGACGTAGCTCGGGTTGGTGTTCAAGAGTACCGAAACCTCATGCGGATGCTCGCGCAGATAGGCCCGGATGCGCTGCATGGACATTTCCTCGGCCGGGACAAGTCCGCGCTCGATCATGACCTTGCCCAGGGAAACGTACTCGTGCCCGTTCTTACCCGCGTACAGGACATGACGCACCGAGCCGTCCGGCAGATTCAACCGGCCCGAGCCCTGCACCTGCAAAAAAAAGACGTCCACGAGATCCCGGGTCCAGGCGATGGGAGTCTCCTTCGAAGTCAGGGCGCCCAGCTCATCGATCTCCTCTCGCGAATGGTAGGGCGCGATGCCGTTTTCATCCAGGCGGTACGTCAGCCGCTGCCCCTTCCAGCGTGGGTGGAATAACCCCAGGTCGACGCTGCGCAGATCGGCCGGGAGCCCGTATATGGGTACCGGAAAACGCGGGTCCGGCTCAAGGCTGCCCTCCATCCACGGCTCGTAGTAGCCGGTCATGAGCGGTTCCGGTCTTACTTCGATCCATCGGAACTCCCGGGTCAGGAGGTCCGGGTCCTGCGCAAGGCCAGGGATGAGCGTACGCAGGTGCTCCAGAGAATCCCCAAGCTCCCCCCATGTGCACGCCGGGCCGTCCGCGCCAAAGGGCTTGCCATCCGCGGGCCGGGTCAGCACGTAGGCCAGTGAGTGCCCGATGGCGCGAGTCAGCGCGGCCGGATCGCTGGCTGCAGTGCTTGCCACCCGCGCCGCAAGATCTCTCCCGGGAGCCTGCTCCACGAGCATGGGCTGCCTGGGAGCCACGGCGCAGGCGCAGAGCAGCGCCAGACACAGACATGCCGCAAAAAGTCTCCTCACAGGCTGCGCCCCTTGTCCGTGATGCGCGCATCGAAATACTTGCCCACCCCGTACTCCATGCGCCTGAAGAAGCGCTTGGGATCCGGGCCGATGATCTGCATTTCGGGATGCTTTTGCTGCATTTCAAGAGCGATGTTCATCTCCTTGGTGCAGCCCGTGGAAAATGTCGAATCCTTGCCGTGCCATTCCGCAGGGACCGCCTCGCCCGTCAGTTCGAAGCTGGTCTCGATGTCGCCAACGGTCTGGAACCGCCAGACATCAATGAACCCGCTGCGCTGGACCCTCTCCCACATGTACATCAGGTCGTCCCCGTCCATCCCATCGACGAAATGCTCGGCCGGGTTGATGATCAGAAGGTTGGCGTGCTTGGACCGCAAATGGGACACAAAAGTGTTCACGACACCCAGGGCGACCTTGGTCTGCCCCGGGATGCTGCCGATGATGGCGCTGTAGAACATGACCTGGCGGCCCATTCCCCGAGCCGTTCGCATCTGCGCGATGATGGCGTCGGACTGGGCCACGATCTGGGATTCGGTGATTTTGGTCACACGCGACGATTTTTCCTTGAAACGGACCTGATCCAGCCCATCCCGGTCTCTATACAGACAGAGAATGTCGCGCGTGAAGAGGTGGGAGTTCTTGATCAGCCTGCGATGATGGGGAAAGTCCTTGGCAATGATCAGGTCCGCCTCTTTCCAGGAGCGGGCGAAAGTCACGCTGGTACGCCACAGGTTGAGCCGCTCGCGGGTACCGTCGGAGATGACCAGGAGCGAGCTCTCACGCTGGACGCGTAAAAGCTCGTTTTTGCTCATGCGGCTGTTTTCCACAAAAAGAGCCTCGCCCAGGGCGTCCTGCAGGGCCTTGTCATGCTCAACATCCCAAATCGCGGTGCTGTCCAGGCAATAGCCTTCCTTCAGGGCCAGGATGACCTTGTGCCCCAGGCGGATCAGCACGCGGATGAGGCGCAGATCGAAGATGATCCCGCCGCTGCTGCCGGGCAGATAGAGAATCTTGAGCTTTTTCTGTTCGCTGGATGGGCCCATGATTCTGGTCATTATCTCGGCGAATTCGGGCCACGGAGCGCAAATCTCGTCGAAAAACGCGGCGTCTTCGTGGACCATGCCCGGCTTATCCCAGATCTGTGAACGCAGCGACAGTCGGCAGAGGCGGGCCATCTCCAGCAGTTCAAGTTCCCAGCGCAGGTGTTTGATGGAGGAACAGCCCAAGTTTGATTCGGGGCAGGCGTAAAGACTTCGGTTCATGTCCGGGCTGTTCATGAAATCCAGGGCACGTTTGTTGGCCTGGCGCTTTTCCTTGCGTTGCGGGTCGTGAACCCCGCTCATGGCCATGAAGATGGTCATGAGCTGCTTCAAAAATCGTGAAGGGATGAGAAACGGGGCATGGAGCACCTGCCGGACCTTGTGCCTGGACAGGGCGAAAATCTTGCGCCGGGTGTAGCGGTCCTTGATGTTGATGCGCGCCAGATGCACCAGTATGCGCCATTTCTCCCGGTACTCCTGCCGCAGGGTCGAAGAGAGGCGGGTGTGCAGCAGGTTCTCGAACATCTCGTCCGAACAGGGCACGAAGACCTGATCGTCATCGACGTCGACCATGAAACGCAGTTGTTCCTGCTGGGCGTTCTCCGCCGGGTTGACCGTGGGCTCGATATTGTTTTCGGTCATGAAATGCAGCAGCCAGGCGTCAAGATATGGGTCCCGGCCGTAACGCAGTTCACGTACTGAAGTAAAATCCGGCAATTTGGACATCAAAACTCCCGTATGTCTGATGGGCAAGGGGCTACATGTTCGCCGAGGAAAAGACTTGCTTTTATCGCAAGATCGCCCGGTAAATTGGCCTGTAAACCATCCTCGGTCAAGCGCCGGCTTCTCGTGCCGGGGACCAGCCCGAGCGGGTCTTTGAATCCGAAAATCCCAGGCCTTTTAAAACAAAAAGGCGCACGGACTTCACGCCCGTGCGCCTTTCGGCATTTCGCCCGTCAAAAATCAGTTTCCGCCGCTGATCAAAAAGCCCTTGGTGGAAGGACCGGTGGAGGCGGAGGTGCCCGCGATCTTGGAGAGATAGGTATCTCCAAGGGTATCGATATGTGTGCCCACGTTCTCGAAATAGTTCATATGGGCCTGCTCTTCCTCGACGATGGTCTCGAAGAGCTTGGCGCTGATGGCATCGCCATTGTCGCGGCAGATCAGCAGGAACTGGCTGTAGATGTCGATGGTGTCGTCTTCCAGCGTCGCGTCGTAGGGGTAGATGGAGCGCACATCCTGAGCTTTTTTCAGGTCGCCCTCGTAGGAAGTGGCCGGCTCGCCGCCAAGCTCCTTGACGCGCTCGGCGAACATCTCGGCGTGACGCATCTCGTCAATGGCGATGAGCTTCATCTTGGCGGCCAACTCGCCGTAGTCCATGCTGTCCAGGCCGTAATGCTGGTTCATGTACTGGGTAATGGCGAAAAGTTCCATGGAGCGAGCCTGGTTCAATACGTCGATGACCTTCGCCCTGCGTTCTTCTTTGGGAAGTCTTTCAGTCATGGTTTTCTCCTGAAATATTTGAGGTTCGTTGCTTCAACAAAAGGTGCAGACCATGTTTAGCAAAGACCGGGGCCGCGGGGCAAGTCATTTCAAAACCGAATTCATCTCCCCCGCCCCTTGAACCTCCGCCGACAGAGGAGTAAGCAACCACTCTTTCCAGCGCATCACGCATCACGCATCACGCTTATAACGCAAAGGAACTGCCCATGCTCGTCTACGCCAAACTCGTCGGCTCCGTCTTTTTCTGGGGCGCGACCTGGATCTCCGGCCGGGTCCTGGCTCAGGACATGGGACCGTTCTCCGCCGCCCTGCTGCGCTTCGTGACCGCTTCGATTTTTCTTTTCCTGTGGTCCTGGCACGCAGGGCATGGTTTTCCGCGCTTGCCCAAAAAGGAGATTCTGCCCGTTGCCTTTCTCGGTCTGACCGGCATCTTCCTCTACAACGCCTTTTTCTTTACGGGCCTTCAGACCGTACCGGCCGGACGGGCGGCGCTGATCATCGCCTCTGTGCCTGTGGTCATCGGGATCATGGCGACGATCTTCCTGGGAGACAAGCTCACCTGGGGAAAAATCCTGGGCACCCTGCTGTCACTTACCGGGGCCAGCGTCGTCCTCTCCGGAGGAAATCCCCTGAGCCTCTTTCACGGCGGCCTATCGCGCGGAGACCTCATGATCCTCGGCTGCGTCGGCGCCTGGACCGCTTATTCCCTGGCCGGCAGCCGGGTCATGCGCAGACTCGATCCGCTCCTGACGGTGACCTGGTCATGCCTGCTGGGCACCCTCATGCTCATCGGCCCGGCCCTGAGCCACGGACTGCTGGCGGACATCGGGCGGGCGGGGCTGGTGGACTGGGGCAACATCCTTTTTCTAGGCGTGATCGCCACGGGCGTAGCCTTCACCTGGTACTACGCCGGAATCCGGGCCATCGGCCCGGCCAGGGCCGGGATCTTCATCAACCTGGTGCCGGTTTTTGCCATCGCCATGGGCTACATCATTCTGGACGAACCCGTGACCTCCTCACTTTTAAGCGGCGGGGCCATGGTCATCTCCGGAGTGTATCTGGCCAATCGCCCTTCTTCCTGAGGCGAAAGAACGGGGCTTCGAATCGCCAAGGACATCAACTGAAGCAGAATTCGACGCAACGCGAAAGGGTCATGACAGGAACCTAGTCCTTGTCATGACCCTTTTTTTCCCGAGGACGTTCACGGGAGCCTATAGCCGGAGAGTTCAGCCGGACTGAACTGAGCGCATGGACAACCCGATGCGCCTGCGTTTGGCGTCCACCTCCAGCACCGAGACCTGCACCTGCTGACCGGCCCGCACCACCTCGCCGGGATCGCTGACGTAGCGATCGGCCAGGTTGCTGATGTGCACCAGCCCGTCCTGGTGCACCCCCACGTCCACGAAGGCCCCAAAACGCGTCACGTTGGTGACGATGCCCGGCACGGTCATGCCCGGATGCAGGTCGGCGATGTCGTGCACGTCGGCGAAGCGGAAAACCTGGAAGGCAGGGCGCGGGTCACGGCCCGGCTTCTCCAGTTCGGCCAGGATGTCGCGCAGGGTCGGCAGGCCCACCTCGGCGTCCACGTAGCGGGCCGGGTCGATGCCTCGCCGGACCTCGGGATTTTTCAGCAGTTCCGCCACGGTGCAGCCCGCGTCCTTGGCCATGCGCCCCACCAGGGCGTAGCGCTCGGGGTGGATGGCGCTGCCGTCGAGAGGGTTCTTCCCGTCACGGACGCGCAGGAATCCCGCGCACTGCTCGAATGCCTTGGGGCCCAGGCGCTTGACCTTGAGGAGCCCCTTGCGGTCCGCGAAAGGCCCGTTCTCGCGGCGGTGCTCGACGATGTTTCCAGCCAGGACCGGGCCCAGGCCGGAGACATGGGCCAGCAACTCCGGGCTGGCCGTGTTCACGTCCACGCCGACCTGGTTGACGCAGGACACGACCACGTCGCCAAGGCTCTTCTTCAGGGCCGTCTGGTCCACGTCGTGCTGGTACTGGCCGACACCGATGGACTTGGGGTCGATCTTGACCAGTTCGGCCAGCGGGTCCATGAGCCTGCGGCCAATGGACACCGATCCACGGTAGGTCAGGTCCAGGTCCGGGAATTCCCGGCGCGCGATCTCCGAGGCCGAATAGACCGAGGCCCCGGCTTCGTTGACCAGAATCACATCCACATCGACGGGCAGGTTCAGGCCCCGCACAAAAGTTTCGGTTTCGCGGCCGCCCGTGCCGTTGCCCACGGCAATGGCCTGCACGCGGTGGCTCTTGACCAGCGCGGTGATGACCCGCCCCGCCTCTTCGGCCTGCCCCTTGCCGCCGACGGGAAAAATCGTCTGCCAGTGCAGGAGGTTCCCCTGCTCATCGAGACAGACGAGCTTGGCGCCCGTGCGCAGCCCCGGGTCCAGGGCCAGGATGCGGCGCGGGCCCAGCGGCGGGGCCAGCAGCAGCTCGCGCAGGTTGGCGGCGAACACGCCGATAGCCTCGGCGTCGGCCCTGGCCTTGAGTTCGCCCCAAAGTTCCGTTTCAAGCGAGGGGGCCAGCAGGCGGGAATACCCATCCGCCACAGCCTCCTGTACCACTGCCCCGCAAGGGCCCTTAGGGATGAGAAAAAGTCTGGCCAGACCGCTTAAGGCCTGATCCTGGTCGGGACGCAGGGACAGGGAGAGGATCTTCTCGCGCTCGCCGCGCAGCATGGCCAGGATGCGGTGCCCCGGAGCCGTGCGGGCGGTCTCGCGCCAGTCGAAATAATCGCGGTACTTCTCGCCTTCCTCGGTCTTGCCCTTGCGCACGGCCGAGGCGATGACGCCCCCCGACGCAAAAAGCCTGCGCATACCCTCGCGGCAGCGCCGATCCTCGCTCATGATTTCGGCGATGATATCCTGTGCGCCAGCCAGCGCGCTCTGAACGTCCGGCACATCCAACTCGGCGTTCACGAACCCGGCAGCAGCAGACTGGGGATCGATCTTCCCGGCCAGAATGGCCTGCGCCAGAGGCTCAAGCCCCCTCTCCCTGGCCATGGTCGCCCGGGTTCGTTTCTTGGGCCTGTACGGTAGATACACGTCTTCCAGCTCGGCCAGGGTGGGGGCCTGCCTGACCGCCTGACCAAGGGTGTCGGTCAGGAGCCCCCGTTCGGTCAGGCTGCCGAGGATGGCCTCGCGGCGTTTGTCGAGCTCGCGCCCGGCCTCCAGCGCGTCGCGCACCTTCTGGATGGCCACCTCGTCGAGCCCTCCGGTGCGCTCCTTGCGGTAGCGGGCGATGAAGGGCACCGTGCCGCCTTCGTCAAGCAAAGCCGCGACGCTTTCGACCTGTCCCCTGGAAATGGCGCTGGCTGCGCTTACGCGCTGATATATATCGGTTTCAGACATGTGTCTCTCCCTTTGGTTTGGTGCGTGGAAGGAGCATCCGCTGCGGTGCAGGACGGTCTCCCCCGTGTCGACAGAAAATACTTCCCGGTGTACCCGATGCCATGCGACGACGGCATGAATATCGAAAAACCTTTAATCAGGAGGCATGACCATGAACGCACGGGAAAACCTCATCAGAAAAGGCAACGACCTCCAGCCGCCCCAGGCCAGCATACTGGGCATTGGCGGGAGTCCCAGAAAAGGCGGGAACTCCGATACCCTGCTCAGGTTCATGATTGAAGGAGCCCGCAAACACAAGATCGAGGCCCATGGCCTGCACCTGCGCGACGTGAGCTTCCAGGGCTGTGTCGGCTGCGAGCGGTGCAGGAAAGACAAGATCTGCACCGGGCTCACGGACGGCATGTCGTTTTTGTACCCGGACATCCTCGATTCCCGGGGGCTCATCCTCGTCTCGCCCACGCACAACTACAATGTCACGGCCTGGATGAAGGCCTTCATCGACCGCCTTTACTGCTTTTACAACTTCGACCGCGAGTGCCCCCGGGGCTGGTCCAGCCGCCTGGCGGGCCAGGGCCGCAAGGCCGTCATCGGAGCCATCTGCGAGCAGGTGGACGAGCGGGACATGGGCTTTACCGTCGACGCCATGCGTCTGCCTCTGGAAGCCCTGGGATACGAGATTGTCGGTGTGCTGCCGGTGTTCAAGGTGTTCGAAAAAGGCAAGGTCAAGGAAGACAACGAGGCACTCATCCGGGCCGAGCAGCTCGGGTCGGACCTGGCCGAAGCCCTGCTGCGCTGAAGGCCGGCGCATGACCAAGCCTGAGTGCCAAATCATCAACCGCGGAAAAATTGCTATGCTGCATCACCCCATGCGCCGCAGGAAGAACGAGATCACCGATCCCGCGCAAATGCGGGACATCATCCGAAAAAGCCCGGTCATGCGCCTGGCCCTGTGCCTCGACGGCGCGCCCTACGTCATCCCCCTGTCCCACGGGTACGACGGGGAACACATCTATTTCCACTGCGCCCCCGAAGGCCTCAAGACTGACATCCTGACTAAAAACCCCCGCGTCTGCGGTCTCTTCGAGGCACAGGCGGAGCTCAGGCGCAAGGGTGACGGCCCCTGCAACTGGGGCTTCGATTACGCCACTGTCATCATCCACGGTTCGGTCACCAGGGTCGTCGACCCTGAGGCCAAACTCGCCGCCCTGCAGATCATCACGGAAAATTACGCCACGGACGCCCCGCGAGTTCCCGAAAAAAAAATCGGCGGTGTTGATGTGTGGAAAATCGAGGTGCTTGAAATGACGGGCAAAAAATCTTTTTCCTGAAAATGGTCCACCTGGGTGCGTGCCCTGCACGAATCAAGGCCTTGGAAGACGACTTACGAACCGGGCTGGCGGATTACCAGCCCGCCTCACGCCAACCCTTCAGAAGCCCGAAGCATCCGGCCAGCATCATGTCCCCGCCCGGAGCGAGGAACTCCACCTTGGCGTCGGCCAGCAGGGCCCGCCGGGGGCCCAGCACCACAATGCGCCGGAATCCTTCCGGCAGGTCCGGCACGGTCACGCAGCCGTGTCCGCCGTCATCGAAGACCTCCTGATTATCAAGCTCCCCACGCCGAAACCGGGCCAGATGATCCAGGAGCTTGGTCTCGTCCAGATGCCCGGTATGATGCTCGTACACGCCCAGGACCTTTTGCCCGAGCACGAGAAAGGCAATGGTGTGACTGTTGCCGACATTGAGCACGAGCACGCCGTCCGTGGCGGCCGTCCGGGCAACGCCGGGATCGAAGAGAGCCCCGAGCAGGGCCGCGGAACCCGTATCGGCCACCAGTCCCACGCCGATGGAACGACGCAGGCATTGCAGCCGGGTCATCTCCTCCGGCGGATCGGCGTAAAGCAGCCGCGAAAATTCACCGCCATCCTCGTTCATGAAGCGTTCCCAGTACGCGAACCGCGAAATGCGGTTGCTCTTGCCGGGATGAAAGCCGTGGTCCTGCACACAGGCCAGGACGAGATCGGGCTGCGAGAGGCCTGCGTGTTGCAGCAGGCCGCGCCAGAAGCCGGGATCGAAATCCGTCAGAAGCACCTGGGATGCCGAGAGCGGCGGAACCGAAGTGATGTCGATGCCGTGCCCGCGCACCTGATCCAGATCGTCCCCCAGGGCCAGCGCCGCGTCAGGATGCGCGAAGACCTTGAACCCGGCGTCCTGATGGGCCTTGACCGCCCGCCAGAATCCGCCGCCCATGTTCTGGCCGTGCAGATAGATGTCGCGCCCGGCGGCTGTCAGTTCCCGAATGCGGGCCGCCACGTTCCGGGCTGGCGAGGGCAGGATGAACTTGGGGCAGTTCTCCAGCTCCAGGCCTTCCTGGTACAACAGAACGTCCTGGGTGCCGCTGCCGATGTCGAGAATGAGACAGGTCTTGGCTGTCATGCCGATGCTCCTTGAAATGTTCGTCCGCTTCCACGACGCGCGGTGCGCCAGAAAGAGGCGTCCGTGTTCGTGGCCAAAGCAAGCCGAGTTAGTCTGTTTCGGTCTCAAGGTCCAGAAATGAAGCCGCGCCTTGGGCCCGGATTCTTCCTGGCGTCAAAAAAGAGCCCAAAAAAAAGGCCGGCCCCGGCATGGTCTGCCGAAGCCGGCGGATCGGATTCGATCACGCTATCTAGAGTTCAAAGCCAAGGGTGCCGTCCAGTTCATCCACCACCACTTTCTGCCCGTCATGCAGTCGGCCGGCGATGATCTCCCGGGCCAGCGGCGTCTCGAGATGATGCTGCAGGTATCTGAGCAGCGGCCGCGCGCCATAGACGGGGTCATAGGCTTCGCGGGCGACGAACTCCTTGGCCCTTTCGGTCAGCTCAAGGGTGATCTTGCGATCGTCCAGACGTGCCTGCAGGTTGCCCAGAAGCAGCTCGATGATGCGCTTGATCTGTTCGATGAGAAGCGGCTTGAAGAGCACGATCTCATCCACCCGGTTCAGGAACTCGGGCCGGAAGTGCCCACGCAGCACGCCCATGACCCCTTCACGAACGCCCTCACGCAGTTCCCCGGTTTCGCTGATTCCATCCAGCAGCATGGGCGAACCGATGTTCGAGGTCATGATGATGATCGTGTTCTTAAAATCCACGGTGCGGCCGTGACTGTCGGTCAGGCGGCCGTCGTCGAGGATCTGCAGGAGCACGTTGAAGACGTCCGGATGGGCCTTCTCGATCTCGTCGAAGAGCACCACGCTGTAGGGCTTGCGCCGCACGGCCTCGGTCAGCTGGCCGCCCTCGTCGTAGCCGATGTAGCCGGGAGGGGCGCCGATAAGGCGCGCCACGGTGTGCTTCTCCATGTATTCGCTCATGTCGAGGCGGACCATGTTCTCTTCGGTGTCGAAAAGGCTTTTCGCCAGGGTCTTGCACAGCTCGGTCTTGCCCACGCCCGTGGGCCCCAGGAACATAAAGGAACCGATGGGCCGCTGCGGGTTCTTGAGGCCCGCCCGGGCGCGCAGCACCGCGTCGGCCACGGCCTGCACGGCCTCGTCCTGGCCGATGACGCGCTCGTGGAGGATGTCGCCGAGCTTCAGAAGCTTCTCGCGCTCCCCTTCGACCAGCTTGACCACGGGGATGCCCGTCCATTTTGAGATGATGGCCGCGATGTCGTCGGGACCGACCTCTTCCCGCAGCAGCCTTTGTTCGCCGTCATGTCCGCCCGAGAGCGTCTCGAGCTTGCGCTCGAGTTCGATGAGACGGCTGTACTTGAGTTCGGCCGCCTTGTTCAGGTCGTATTCGCGCTCGGCCTTGGCGATGGCTTCCTTGGTCGCCTCCAGGTCCTTCTTGAGCTGGCTGATTTCGTCGATGCCGCTCTTTTCCCGCTCCCATTGCGCCTTGAGGCCCGTCTGGGTCTCCTTGAGCTCGGCCAGTTCCTTTTCGAGCCGCTCCAGCCGTTCGCGTGACGCGGCGTCGGTTTCGCGGCGCAGGGCCTCGCGCTCGATCTCCAGCTGCATGGCCTTGCGATTGATCTCGTCAAGTTCCGTGGGCAGGGAGTCGATCTCGGTGCGGATCATGGCCGCAGCCTCGTCGATGAGGTCGATGGCCTTGTCGGGGAGCTGGCGGTCCGCGATGTACCGACTGGACAGTGTCACGGCGGTGACCAGGGCCGAATCGGAAATGCGCACCCCGTGATGGACCTCAAAGCGCTCTCTGAGGCCACGCAGGATGGAGATGGCGTCCTCGACGCTGGGCTCTTCCACCAGCACCGGCTGGAAACGGCGCTCCAGGGCCGGGTCCTTCTCGATGTACTTGCGATACTCGTCCAGGGTGGTGGCGCCGATACAGTGCAGTTCACCGCGCGCCAGCATGGGTTTGAGCAGGTTGCCCGCGTCCATGGCGCCCTCGGTCTTGCCCGCGCCGACGATGGTGTGCAGCTCGTCAATGAAGAGGATGACGCGGCCTTCGGACTTCTGGACCTCTTTCAATACGGCCTTGAGGCGTTCCTCGAATTCGCCGCGATACTTGGCCCCAGCGATGAGCGCGCCCATATCGAGGGCGAAGATGGTCTTGTCTTTGAGGCCCTCTGGCACGTCCTTGTTCAGGATGCGCTGGGCCAGCCCCTCGACGATGGCCGTCTTGCCCACGCCCGCTTCGCCGATCATGACGGGATTGTTCTTGGTACGCCGGGACAGGATGCGGATGCAGCGCCGGATCTCGGAGTCGCGTCCGATAACAGGGTCGAGCCTGCCCTTGCGAGCGTCCTCGACCAGATCGCGTCCGTATTTCTTGAGCGCGTCGTAGGTTTCCTCGGGATTATCGGATGTGACCCGCTGGTTGCCCCGCACCTCGGCCAGCACGGCCAGAACCTTGTCCTTGGTCAGCCCGAACTGGCGCAGCACCACGGCGATGGGGCCCGTTCCGGGCTTTTCCAGGATGGCCAGGAGCACATGTTCCACGCTGACATATTCGTCCTGCATCTTCTTGGCCAGATCCTGGGCCGCGAGCATGATCTCGTTCATACGCTGAGTGACGTATATCTGTCCGGGCTGGGCACCGGGGCCGCTGACGCGCGGCATCTTGCCCAGCTCCTGGTCCAGGGCGGAAGCCAGGGCACGGACATCGCAACCGGCCCTTTCCAGCAGACGCGGGACCAGGCCCTTCTCCTGTCCGACTAGGGCGCGGAAAAGATGATCCGCGTCAACCTGCTGGTGTCCCAGGCGAATGGCAACGGCCTGAGCCTCGGACACGGCTTCCTGTGATTTTTGTGTAAATTTGCTTAAATCCATGAGATTCCTCCCCTTATCTGCGTCGTCAAATCCGATTCGACAGACCGCGCAGTCGCCCTTCCAAATGATCGATGCGTTCCAGCAGATCGACAATGATGGTCCCTGCCACCGGGCTCAGCTCAAAATCGGCGCACAGTCGCCTGTACTTTCGACCACGCAGCACATCCATGCGCACAAACAGGAATTCCTGTTGAGCCGTTGTGGAAGGAACGAGCCATTCCATGCGCACAAGTTCCAAAAGTGTTTCTTCGGTAAGGCCGGTCAACTCGAGAAACTCCCTCGTGCCGATGCGCTCGGAAGTCGCTGGAAGTCCATGTTCGTGAATCTGCACAAATGTCATTCCCTGCTCCTACCTGACCTGAAATGTGGATATTGCGGACAGTTCGCTCCAGAGTTCGCGTTCCCGATCCGTCAAGGTCTTGGGTGACCGGATTGAGATGCGCACGAACTGGTCGCCCTGACTCTCGCCCTTGCCCAGGCCCTTGCCCGCCAGACGGAGCTTTTGCCCGCTGCTCAGACCCGCCGGGATGTTCATGTCCACGGGACCGTCCAGGGTCGGAATGCGCACCGAGCAACCCAGAACCGCTTCCCATGGAGCCAAGCGCAGATCGTAGATAACATTAACGCCTTCTAGCCGGAACAGAGGATGCTCGGCGATGGAGACCTGCAGCAGCAGATCCCCCGACGGCCCGCCGCCCATTCCGGGTGAGCCTTGCCCCGAGAGGCGGATCTTGGCTCCGTCCTTCACTCCAGCCGGGATGTTGATCTCCAGGGTCTTGGACTGCAGGTTCGGCATGCCGTCGGCGCCACGAACCTGCTCCTGCAGGGTGATGGACTTGAGGCCGCCGCGATAGGCTTCCTCCATGCTCAGGGTCAGGCGTACCTCTGCATCGCGGCCCTTGCTACGCATGGTCCGCCCGAAAGGATCTCCGCCAAAACGACTGCCAAAGCCCCCCGACTGGTTGAACCCACCGGCCTGCCCAAAAATAGTTTCAAAGAAATCGCTGAAACCTTCCCCTCCGAATCCTCCTGACCGGAACTGGAAATTCTCGTATCCGGGAGGCGGCTGAAAATTCTGCCCCTCCTTCCAGTTGGGTCCGAGGGAGTCGTAGAGCTTGCGTTTTTCCGGATCCTTCAGAACTTCATAGGCTTCATTGATTTCCTTGAACTTGCCTTCGGCCGCTGGATCGCCCGGATTCAGGTCAGGATGATATTTTCTCGCAAGCTTCTTGAAAGCTTTGCTGACTTCTTCCCGGCTTGCGCCCTTCGTCACTCCGAGCAGATTGTAATAATCTTTATATTCCAAAGTAGTACCACTCCTTATGCTCGAGATGTACGCGAAAGATAATGCGCTTCCCAACCAAGTCAACAATTTGACATAAATTTTCAGATTTGTTCATAGCGCGAAAATTTCGGATTCAACGGTAAAAGTACAAGCCAAAGGGGGCGTCCCAGATACGCCCACAAGTCCTCATCCACAGCTCCCACCCTTTCGGCAAGAACCCTTCTGAAATGGATCTCACGCCTGAGCAGATCATCCAGTTCGGAACAGATCGCACTTACGGACCCACGTTCAGTCTTGGCCAGGCGCAGGGCTTCTTCCACGGAAAAACTTCTTTCATGATCTTCGATGCAGCTCCAAAGTCCCGATTCCCTGTGAACGATGTCTTCGCGGGATAAAGCCGGCTCAGCCATGGCCTCATGGATCGCGGTGGTATCGGCACAAAAAAGTGACCGACATTCAAGAGGACGATGGGCATATAGCGTGCATGATTTTTCCTGCGCCAGGAAATAAACACATTCCCAACCAGTGCCTTTTCCGCGAATCTTCATCAATTCCGAGGTCAGAGGCTGCAAGGATTGGGTTCGTGGATCAAATGCCAACTCCCCACGGCGCAGGCACACAACATCCCTCATGGGAATATGTTCAAGCAAAGCCATATCCGCCTCGTGCAAGGCAGGGCCGCCCTTCTCGCAACACGTTCCGCATCGTTGACATGCATTCATCGCCATTTTCTCTCCGTTTTCTGGAATATCAACCCACTGATCCCTGACTTCCGCGCCCTGCTCATATTCTCGTCCACCTGATTGAGTTAGGTTAGCTTCATGTACAAAACAGTCAATGCCCCGGAAAAGCGAAAAGCCGGACGAGCCGGCTTTTCGAGGATATTTTCGAGATGATTTCAGTAGCTAGTTGTAGAGTTCACTCTCAAGCCACTGCTTCACATCAGCGTTTACGGGATATACGCCCTTGTGGTTGTAAACTTCCTTCATGAACTGGTTGGCCAGTTTCTCGGGAAGCGGCAACACGGCGAGTTCGTCAGCCCCATCTGAGTTGCGGTATAAAAGCGTTACTATCGGCTTTTCATCCCAGGTATTCACGACAAAGTAGTGAGAATGGTCTTCCTTTCCCTTGACCGCGTACTGATAGCCACCGCGATAACCGTTGTTTCCCCATTCCAGATAAATGGCAACCGCATCTTCCGGAGTCATTTCCCAATCGATTATCAGATCCTTGAAAGCTCGTAACTGTCCCATAATTCACCTCCGTTTCTCTTGAGAAGAATTATTAATAACAATTACTGAGAACGTCAAGTGGACTATTTCAATCTGATATCAGGACAAGCCTGTCCGGCATTGCGGTACTGCCTGTAAAGTCGGGCGGCCGCGACGAAATTGCTCGCCCACAGGGGATTTCCCAGGGCATGCATATGCGTATAGCCAGCCAGACAATTTCGATACAAGACGCCATCGTGCCCCTTGGCCATGCCTTGGCCAAGCTCAATCTGAAAAACAAAGGAATCAATGCCGCTGGTATCCACGCAGCGGGAATAGTGAAATTCGTGTCCCGTCAGACGGCTTTGCAGAGGATAGAACGGATTGGCAGTGGCAATGAGCGCGCTCGTGTAACCGTGTCCCTGGGGCTTTTTGAAGACCTTGGTGTCCAGGGGGAAAACGTCAGCCATGGGATATGGGACGCCTTCATAGTGAAGTTCCCGGCTCAGGTACATGAGTCCGCCGCATTCGGCGTACAGCGGCATGCCTTCCTGAACGCGCTCCCTGACCGATTGCCGCATGGAAATGTTTCGTGTCAGGCCCTCGGCCAAGGTCTCGGGAAAACCACCGCCCATATAAACGGCATCAACAGCAGGAATTTCCTGGTCGGTCAGAAGACTGAATTCAACCAATTCGGCGCCGGCGTGGCGCAACGCTTCGAAATTTTCTTGATAATAAAACCAAAGCGCGGCGTCCCGAGCGACTCCGATGCGCACTGGAGAGTTTGTTTGCGGGCATGGATACAGCGGAGCCAGATCCATCTCGACGGCAGGTGCCTGACGCGCGATATTCAGACAGGCATCGAGGTCTGCATGGGTACGCAAAAAAGTGGCCAGCTCTGAAAATGGGTCGCCGCTGTATTCAGCATCGGAAATAAGCCCCATGTGCCGTTCGGGAATGGGATTTTCAGAAAGTTTGGGCAGAACGCCGAGGACCTGCACGTCGGTATACTTCTCGATGGATTGCCGCAGAATTTTTTGATGTCTTCCGCCGGCGGTACGATTCAAGATCACGCCCCGGATGTCCACTTCAGGATCGAACATGGTCAGGCCGAGAATGATGGCTGCCATGGTCCGTGTAACCTTTGTGCAATCGGCCACGACAATGACCGGACACTTAAGCGCTTTAGCAAGCTCTGCAGAAGAGCAGGACCCAAGCACATCCTTGCCGTCATAGAGTCCCCGGTTGCCTTCCAGCAAAGCCAGGTCATAGGATTGCGACCTGGACCAGAAAAGATTCCGAAGCACTTCGGAAGACAATAAAAAAGGATCCAGATTGCTTGTGATGCTGCGGCTGGCTAAACCAAGCCACTTGGCATCAATATAATCTGGACCCTTCTTGAAGGCCTGAACTGTCAGACCTTGCTCTGTGAAGGCGCGTGCCAGCCCCAAGCTGACGATAGTCTTGCCGGAACCGCCACCAAGGCCGGCAACAAGTATCCGAGGACACGTCAGTGAAGAGGCAGGCATCAGGAAATCTTAATCTTCGCCTTCTGTGTGTGCCTGCTTTCCAGCGCCGGGAACACCGTACATGGTGGTGCTGCCGCTGGACCAGTATTCAAGAACACCTTCAGACACAAGCTGGTTGATTACTTTCTTGGCTTCACGCATTTTCATATCGGGAAAAAGAGCGGCCAAGTCATTGAAATAAAACTTAGATTTCTGCTTGGATTTGGACTGGATGAACTCCAACACGATCTCTTTAGGATCTGCCATGCTCGCCTCTCTTATGGTTTAGGGCCGACTTGCGTCGGCCCTATAGGTTGTCGATTCTCAGCGACCAGTCTAGAACTTGAAGTTCGTGGTCTGGCGCCAAGTGTAGTACGCGGGATCACGGAAGTCATCAATCATGTGCTCGGAGAAATCCAGTTCGCACTTCTCGAAGAAACGCTCCCAACCAATGCGCTCTGCCCAGTCACCAACGCGCTCGTACTTGCGGGCGTCAGCAGCGTATGCTTCGACGATCTGGCGGATAACCTTGGCCAGTTTGGGCCAGCGAGGCGGTTCGTTGGGAATGAAGGCCACGACGACCTTGGAGAACTTGGGATTGCTGATGCGGTTGGAAACCTTGCCACCAGCCATGATGACCAGGCCGTCACCAGTCTGGTCGGACAGGGGCAGAGACGGACACATGGTGTAACAGTTACCACAGAACATGCAGCGCTCGTTCTTGATGGCAACGGTGTTAACGGTCTTGGTCTCGCCCTTTTCAGTGACGATTTCCTTTTTGGTCGGACGGATGGCGCCTACGGGGCAAGCGGAAACGGCCAACGGGATTTCGCAGAGGTTGTCCAGCCACTCGTGGTCGATGACTGGGGGCTTGCGGTGGTAACCGAGGATTGCGATGTCGGAGCAGTGTACGGCACCGCACATGTTCAGACAGCAAGCCATGGAGATACGGACCTGTGCAGGCATGCGCATCTGACCAAACTCTTCGAAGAGTTCATCCAGAACGACCTTGACTGTACCGGAAGCGTCCGTGGCAGGGGTGTGGCAGTGAACCCAACCCTGGGTGTGAACGATGTTGGTGATGCCGGCGCCGGTTCCGCCAACGGGGAACCTGAAGCTGCCGCCCTCGAACTTCTGCGCATTCAAGTACTCTTTGAGCTTCTTGGCTTCATCAAGAGTGGTAACCATGAACTCGATGTTGTTACGAGTGGTGAAGCGCAGATGACCACCGCAGAACTTGTCGGCGATGTTGCAGATTTCGCGAATATGACCAACAGTCATGAGGCGGGCGCCGCCGCAACGAACGGTGTAGACTTCGTCGCCGCTCTCGGCCTTGTGCATCAGGATGCCGGGTTCACAGATTTCATGCCACAGCCACTGCCCTTTGTTCTTGGCAATGACCGGAGGAAAGAAGTCGGAAGCATGGCGGGGGCCGATGTCCGAAATCCTGTTTTCCATTGGTTTTTCGGGATTGTATCCGGAAGAAACAAAAGCCATTTTCAACCCCCTTCTTATCTCTGATGGTGTTTACGGTAATCCGCGATGTCGCGATCCCAGCCGCCTTCAACGTCCTCTTCCTTCCAGAAGATGTACGGGTTGTGACGGGGTTCCATTACATGCTGGGGCACAGGAGTCAGGCCGACAGCGGCGATGGCCTTGGCCAAGCCCTGACGCTTGATGAGTTCACCAAGACGCTCGCGGTTCTTGCCTTCTTCCATCCACCATTCCCAGATACCTTCGATGATTTCCTTGACCTCATCGTAAGGATCCTCGACCTTGATGAAAGGTACGAGCAGGGAGCCCATCTGTGCGCCGTCCAGGATCGGAGCCTTGGCGCCAACCAGGATGGACAGGCCACGGTCATTACCGATGCGCAGAGCGCGGGGCATGACGTTCAGGCAGTGCATGCAGCGGGTACATTCGCGGTCGTTGATCTTCAGCTTGCCGTCTTCCATCCACATGCATTCGGTGGGGCAAAGACCGATGACTTCCTTCTCGATGTCAAAAGCGCCCCAATCCTTGCCGGCGTGTGCGCCGCCATTGGGCTGGATTTCACCACCAACATAGGCGGCAACAGCTTCCTGATCGATGCGGATTTCGTCGCGCCAGGTACCGATGAAGGACATGTCGGAACGAGCAATGGAAGCCACGCAACCATTCGGGCAACCATCAAACTTGAATTTGAACTTATAGGGGAATGCAGGGCGATGCAATTCGTCCTGGTATTCCTGAGTCATCTGGTAGCACAGTTCCTGAGCGTCGTAACAAGCCCATTCGCAACGGGAGTCACCAAGACAGGAAGCAGGGGTACGCAGGTTGGAACCGGAACCGCCCAGGTCGTTATTCATCTTGTGAGTCAGCTCAAAGTAGAATTCTTCCAGCTGAGGAGTGGTCGTTCCCAGCAACACGATGTCGCCGGTGGCGCCATGCATATTGGTCAAACCGGAGCCACGCATCTCCCACAGATCGCAAAGCTGATTCAGGAACTCAGTCGTGTAGTACATGCCTGCAGGCTGAGCGACACGAACGGTATGAAAATGAGCAACGCCGGGGAACATCTGGGGCTGGTCACAATAACGGCCGATAACGCCGCCGCCGTAACCGAAAACGCCGACGATGCCGCCGTGCTTCCAGTGAGTGGTGCCATCCTTGTAGGACAGCTCCAGGATTCCGAGAAGGTCATCACAAACGTCAACAGGAATCTGGTATTCCACACTATTCACGTTTTTATGACGTCTCTCGGCTTCCTCCTTGATGTCCGCCACAAAACTCGGCCACGGACCGCTCTGAAGCTGATCCAGCAACGGGGTCGCATGTTTAGCCATTACACATCCTCCTTAAAAAGATTAGACCGTGCACAGTCATCGCGCTGGTATTAAACTACTGCGCGACCCTCAACCTCTTAACAATTTCAGCTAGTTCTGAAAAATTGACGCTCGTGAATCTTCGTACAATGCCGTTCTTTTGTCAACCTGTATTTCGCTAAGCCCAGTCAGGGCCTAGCTTAACGGTACTGCTTGATTTCCTCAAGCACCTGAGCTTCAACCTCAAATCCGGTCTCTATAGCCTTATCAAAGTACATGAGCGCTTTCTTGGGTTCGCCCTTGTCAAGATAAGCAAGGCCGATGTTATTGTATGCAGGACCGAACATCGGTTCAATTTCAAGTGCCTTTGAGCACTGCATGATGCACCCTTCAGGATCGCCAAGGGCAAGGTACGCGCTGCCAAGCGTAGTATGAGCCTGGATGAACTGCGGGTCAAAGCTCAATGCCTTCTTCAACGCCTTGACAGCTTTGTCCGGATTTTGCTGCTGCATGTGCACAAATCCGATATTTCCCCATGGAACGGCGAAACGTGGCCGTACGTCGGCAGCCTTCTGGTTCATCTTGAGGCATTCATCAAGATCGCCGTCATGCATTGCCAAACCACCTAGCTGAACATAAGCTTCTGCAATGTTCGGCTCCAGCGCCAGCACTTCTTGGAATGCCTTCTTTGCTTCAGTAAGGTTCCGGTCAGCTACCAAGGAAACGCCCAAATTGTACAAAAGTGCGGCAGAATCGGGATTATCCTGCAATGCAGCCTTCAATGCCTCGACGCTTTTAGGACCATAATCAGCTCTTTGTTTCATAAGCACCTACCTAGGGCATATAGTCGTTGATATCGATATTATGCTTTTCGAGTTCTGCAGCATACCATCTGGAAAATTCAAACATTCCAATGTATCGCTCATCGCCGTTCACCATGCCCAGGCACATTTCAAGAACGCCCTGCCCGTAGGCATTGCTGTACTTTTCAGGGGCATGATTTTGCAAATATTCGCGCACGAGTTGTTGAGTCGTGCGCTTTGTTCCGTCGGTTCGCCATTCGATGGGCTCCTTCGGCTCTGCAAAAGGGTTCCATCGATCGTATCCAATCCGATCCACAAACTTGCGTCTCCGCGGGGCCATCTTTTCATAAATGGCCTTTTTCTGCGCTTCATGCTCGTCGGTCATATTCATGGGTCTATGCATCGTTGCCTCCGGGTTCAGGGGAACCCTGTTCAGTGGGCGCATCAGCCTGAGCGCTGTCAGCGCCAAAAAATTCATCGGAATAGACCGTCATGATGGCCGTGGAAACGGGCACGTGCATCAGTCGGAAATCTGCATACTTGGAACCAACAGCATCAAGCACCCTGTTGCTGATTGACAACAGCATATCCTGGATACGCTCAAGCTTCACGGCGGGATAAGGACGGCCGGGTTCGAACCCCGACAAACCGCAAGTATGGGATTTGCCCCCGATGTCCAAGGGAATCCCGTATATGCGACAGGTGATGGGACGATAGGCGTAAAGGGCGCATTTCTCCGCAGAGTCAAGCAGCGGACAACGAAGGCGCTCTTTGGCTGTCCGAAGCAGAATTTCGGAATGATCGACTTCATCGGCATCTTTCGAAGCCTTTTTCTTCAGAAGATACGCCTTGCGGTCTGCCTTGTCGGCTTCGACCAGTACTTCATTCCTGCGGATTTCCTCGAGTTCGGAAAATTTGAAATTGAGATACATGGCCTCGATCAGAGTCACGTCGAAAAGAGCGTGGCAACAATCACTGCATCCTTCCTTACAACGGACTTCAGAGGCGAAATTCCCCGAAACCTTGTGGAAAACAGCATCGACCTGAGCTACAAGCGCTTCATATTCTGTGAAAAATTGCGATAAATCCAGATTCATGGAGAAATTCCCTCGCCGGGATACGTTAAATCCCGCAGAAATGGCGATTACATGGAAAAATGGGACTTAGGATAAAAACTTCATGCCGAGTGCAGCGCGAAGATCAGATATAGAAATTGCCGGAGGTAACAGGCAGGCCCCGGCAGGGCCTGCCATAAAATAAAGGCCTAGTTTTCTTCGATGACGATGGCGTTCTGCTCACAAACTTCGATGCAGGATTCACAACCAAGACATTCCTCTTCATTCACGGGGACTGCCTTGCCATTCTGCAGCTCGTAAACTTCTACAGGGCAAACATCTACACATTCGCCACATCCGATGCATTTGTCGCTGTCGACGATAACCGAATAACCCATGATCAACCTCCAAAATTCTTTTTAATTCCCGCTTATGCGGGTTGAATAAGGGACCCTTACACACCTTCAAAAAGGCTGTAAACCTAAATAGCGACCTTGACGGAAAAGGAAATTAACCTTTAAATTTCAAGGAGATAAGAAACGCGAGCGTTAAAATAACGCCCGCGGTTATCGTGTTATTCGATTTCCTGCTTCACGCCGATCGCGACCTTGTAGAGGATGGTCAACACCAGGAAGCCAGTGGCGTAGATACCAAGGGAAACGCCAAGTTCCAACTGACTGGGCACATATTCAGTAATTTCATGCAACGGGTTCGGCACAAAACCGCCGCCAATCATTCCCAGGCCCTTGTCGATCCAGGCACCAATGAAGATGAGCAGACATCCGATGATGAGCAGGTTGTCCTGCTCCCTGTTCTTGGGGACGATCAGGATAAGAATGCCCACAACAGCCATGATCATGGCCGACCACATCCAGGGCACCAATACTCCGTGTCCGTGATAGCCGACGAACAGGTACTGAAGGTGAGCCATATGCGAGGGAATCTGGCTGTAGAAAACGGTGAACACTTCGCACAAGAGCAGGAAGAGATTCACGCACATGGCGTAGACAACCGTCTTTCCAAGCGTGGCCAATACGCCCTTGCCGGGATCAAAGCCGGTAAAGATCTTGGCGATATAAGTCACCAGAATCAGGAACGCGGGACCAGCAGCGAAGGCCGATGCCAGAAAGCGCGCCGCAAGCACTGCGGTCAGCCAGTAACCGCGACCGGGCAGACCACAATACAGGAAGGCCGTAACGGTGTGGATGGAGACTGCCCAGGGAATTGACAGGTAAATGAAGAACTTGATCCACTTGGGAGGCGCTACCTGCTTGCGTTCGGCCTCAAGGGTAACCCAGCCCACAAGTATGTTGATGAGCAGGTAGCCGTTCAAAACCACCATGTCCCAAAACAGCACGGAATTGGGTGTGGGATGAATCAGTACGTTCATCAGGCGCTGCGGCGAACCAAGGTCGGCGACAATGAACAGCAGACACAAAATAACCATGGCTACGGCGTTGAACTCTCCAAGAATGAGAATCTTGCCGAACTTATGGTAATTGTGAAGGTATTTCGGAATTACCAGCATGACGGCAGATGCGGCCACGCCGACAAGAAAGGTGAACTGTGCGATGTAGAATCCCCAGGTGACATCACGACTCATACCCGTGATTGTCAGGCCGTGCGAGAGCTGCTGCCAGTAACACGCAGCCCCGATGCTCATCAGCAGGAGCAAAAAGGCTATCCAACCCCAATAAATTTTTGATCCATTTATGGCTTTTTCAAGCATGACTCACCCCTTACACGAGATAGTAAACACAAGGTTTGGTTCCAAGGTACGGGCTGCGCCTGATGGAAAAGCGCTCAGCAAGCAGCTGGCGCACATTGGATTCGGGGTCATCCAGGTCCCCGAAAGTAATGGCTCCTGCGGAGACTTCAACGCACGAAGGCATTTTCCCTTCAGCCAGGCGCTCGGCACAGAATTCACACTTCTCGACCACGCCCTTGGTACGGGTGGGGTAATCAAGATCAACCTTTTCAATGTACGGACGCGGGTCCTTGAAGTTGAAACTCCTCGAACCGTAGGGACATCCGGCCATGCAGTAACGACAGCCGATGCAACGATGAAAATCCATCATGACAATGCCGTCTTCACGCTGGAACGTGGCTTTGGTCGGGCATACCCGCACACAGGGGGGATTCTCACAATGGTTGCACAAGGCCAGGGCGGATTTGGCGCCGGCCTCGGGCTGATATTCGTGATGGTTGTCCAGAAAGAGATGCTCCATTGATGTTTCCCAGATCCACTTAAGGTTCTGACTACCGGGAATATTAGGAACATTATGTGTCGTGTGGCAAATGTTTGTCACGTCCGCAACTATCTCATCAGTCAACTTGGCGGTGTCGATGACCATGGCCCACCGGGAAGCCTTGAGAGCATTGGGTCCGGAGTGAACGGCATGCCGGGATGCGAAAAGCAGTCCCTCTCTTGCCGTCCCTCCTCCGGCAGCAAGCAGCTCGGAAGCTGGGCGGACTCCCCAGCCCAAAGCCGCCACCGCAGCGATCTTCAAGAAGTCTCTACGCAAAGTTTTCATTTGTTTTCCCCCTTCGGATCAACATGACAATCCCAGCAGTAGGGGTTCACGGAAACGGTCGCATGGCATTTATCACAGAACTGATCCTTGTTCTCATGACACTTCAGACACGTTTTTGACAGACTCTTCTGGAAAACCTGATGATTGGCCACGGAATGATACTCATGCTCGCTACCGCGGACGACTTCGTCGCGCCAGTTGTTGAGCATGGCCATGTGCTCGGCGCGCATGAATTCGACGCTCTCCACACAGTCCTTGGCGTTCTTGGGCTTTTCCAGTTCAGGTCTCTGGTAGGCGGCGCTGCCGATGTTGTTCCAAAAAGGATAGGTCATGAAGACCACGAACACGGCAAGACCGATCAGAATTTTATTCTTGTCGTACATTATTCATCCTCCATCCCGGGCAGGTCTTCACCGCGCAGATCGGTTTCGCGTTCCTTTTCACCAGGAAAGACCAGGGCATTGGCAACAAGTTCATGCAAGCCGCAAACGTCGACTTCCGGCACCCAGTACTGCATGGAATTGGGCAGCACAGCCCGGTCGATGGCGCAGACGCAGCCAAGCATGTTCACACCGTATTTGTCATGGACATATTTAACGGCATTGGCGCGCGGCAGGCCGCCCATCATGCGCAGCTCATCGTTTTCACCGGCATTGAGGCCGGCGCCGCCACCGCAACAGAAGGTCTGTTCGCGGATGGTGCCTTCTGGCATATCGGTGAATTTCTCGACAACGCTCTTGGCCACGAACCGGGGTTCGTCGAGAAGTCCCATGCCGCGAGCGGGATTACAGGAGTCATGCCAGGTCAGATGAATATTGGCATTGCGCTTCTTGTTCAGATTGAGCTTGCCGTGCTTGATGAGGTCCGCCGTGAATTCGGCGATGTGTACCATCTTTGTGCTGGCTGCATTCTTGAACACCGTGCCGGTGATCGGATTGGAAGGCACTTCCATGCGTGAATGCTGGAACTCGGGACCGTTCAACGTGTCCATGTACTGATGAATGACGCGCCACATATGGCCGCATTCACCGCCGAGAATCCATTTCACGCCCAGGCGGTCGGCTTCCATGTACATCTTGGAGTTGAGACGCTTCATGGTTTCATGCGAGGTGAAGAAACCGAAGTTGCCGCCCTCGGAGGCATATGTCGACCAGGTCACGTCCAAACCGTATTCGCGCTTCAGGTACTCGAACAGCATGAGGTAACCCATGCAGGTGTAGGTACCCGGATCGGCGAAAACGTCTCCGGAAGGAGTGATGAAGAGAATGTCGGCTCCCTTCTTGTTGAACGAGGGCTCCGGACGGATACCGGTAATGTCTTCGATATCGTCGCAGAAAAAGTCAATCATGTCGAAGAAGGCATGAGGCTGGATGCCAAGATGGTTGCCGGTGCGGTAGCAGTTGGCCACCGGAGTCGCGATCCAGTCAATGTTGAGACCGAGCAGATTCAGGAGTTCACGGCCGATGATGGTCACTTCGGCGGTATCTATGCCGTAAGGGCAAAAGACGGAACAGCGGCGACACTCGGAGCACTGGAAGAAATAGTACCACCATTCCTTGAGTACCGCGGGAGTCAGCTTGCGTCCGCCGGCAAAACGGCCGAGGATCTTGCCGAAGGTCGAGAATTCGCCGCGGTAGACGGAACGCAGCAACTCAGCGCGAAGCACCGGCATGTTCTTCGGATCACCGGAACCGATGAAGAAATGGCACTTGTCCGCGCAGGCGCCGCAACGCACGCATATGTCCATGAAGATCTTGAACGAGCGGTACTTCTGCAGGCGTTCACGCAGGCCGTTGAAGATGATTTCCTGCCAGTTTTCCGGGAGTTTCCAGTCGTCGTCGAGAGGATTCCACTTCCGGGCATGAGGCAGACCCAGATAATTCACACTGTCCGGATTTGCTGAGTAGCAGTAGCGGCCGGGTTTGATCTCCACCGGCACGTCCATCCAGTCCGCCTTGGGCGGCGTGTAGTCGATATTCGCAAAAAGCGCTTCAGGGCGTGGCAGATCAGACATTACTCGGCTCCTTCTGCTAGAGGCTTGTCCACGGGAAGATCCTTATCGACCATCTTCTCACGGAATTCGTCCTCGTATTCTTCATATGTGTGGTAATGAACGTTCTCGAACTTCCAGGGGTTGATGTGCCTGAACTTTCTGGAAGCACAGTTCATATTGCGAGTGGGCGAAAGGAACACGCCGCCCATGTGCATGAGTTTGCTGAGCGGAAAATAGGCAAGAAGCACGGAAACAAGGAACATATGGATGTAAAACATCACCCCGATCCCTTCCGGCACGACCCAGGAAAATGTCACAAGGCCCATCGCCAACTGTTTGACTGAAATGATGTCAACCTTGGCGAAATACCGCATGAAAATGCCTGAAAAGGCGATGCCGAGAATCAGGAACAGCGGAAAGTAGTCCTGCACCAAGGAGATGTAACGGATCTGGGGAACCACTACACGACGCACAAAAAGATAAGTTACAGCGGCAACAAAAACGACGTCTGTAAGATAGAGCGTCGGAGCGCCGATCTGCAGCATGCTGTCCATGGCTTCAATGCCGGCAATAATGCCCGGCACCGGCTCTGTGAAAAAGCGCATATGCCGCAGAACAATGACCAAAAAGGAGTAGTGGAAAGCCAGAGCGCCAAGCCACAACCATTTGCTTGAACTGTAGGTAACCTTTGTACCTTCGTGCAGATCAACCTTGGTATTGCGGAACAGCGACCTGAACAACAACACTTCCAAAAGCATCCTCATCACGACGCCGCCCGTGGTGGATGGATTTTCGATGGTGCTCTGCTTGATCCATGGCAGGGATTCCTGCTGGCCGCATGTAGTGGGGATACAAAACGGCACCGCCGATCTCCCCCAATCTACTACTCTCATACAGAATCCCACCACAAAAACCGCGACTGCCAGGAAGGGTATGTACAGCCCAAAGGCTTTTTCCATACCCAACGCCCCGGCGCCCACTAGGGCTAATGCCGCGAGGGCAAAGACCAGGAAAAGGGAGTAAAGAGCTTTCATGTACCTTTTACCTCGCTAAAGGGTTAACACAAAAAATATACTTAACGGACACTACCCCGCTACCTCCTCGTCTTTTAATAAATTTGCCCTTTCAAGCAATTTATGAGTTCTGCTATATAACTGATTTGCTTTTTGCTTCCAAAGAAGCTCTCGGCAATTCATGTAAAGATCAAATCCTAGCATTGTAAGTCTATCAACCCGAATGTTCCAATCATGCAACATGGCGTCAGCTTCCGCGTCGGTGCAAGCTTTCTCCAATTGACGGCGAACTATCTCCTTGAGGGCAGGAAGAAAACATAAAGCAACCGATGGAGCGAAGCCCTGCACGGCTCTGATGCGCAAGATCCCGTCCAGATCGGTGGAGCACTCCGAAACGTCTGCCTCGCTGATCAGCACCTTATATATCCGCTCGACATTAGTGCGAAAAGTATGCCCCACAGGATTGGCAAATTCATTGGAAGAACCGGAAAAAAATTTGCCACCCTCTTCAGGGTAGGTCTTGATGATTGCCTCTGACCATTGAGCACAAATGCCGTGATGGTTGTCAGCCAAGAATTTCTGAAGTTCCATAAATACCTTAAAATACTTGAAATTACAATATTTTACAGTTGACCGCGCAACGCATTGGAAGCACAGGACAGATTAGCGGGGTACTTAAATCACCTCCTTTTCAAGGTCAAGCTGTTTGTGAAAAATGAAACAAGGAGGACGACTCAAACTTGATCATGAATCCAATATGTTATTCAAGCTCTCCGCTGTTGGGTCTCAACCATCAAACAATGCGTCTCGTCAACACCCAAACCGGCGGCATGCACACTTCGGACTAGGCATCCAGCGTCGCTTATGCTACCAGTGCCGCCACATCCACACCAACTCTCGACCATCCAACGGCATATCCATGAAGCTGCGAATCCTTTTCATATCCCTGCTTTGCGCCACCTCCATGCTGGCAATGTCCGCTTTCGCCCCAGCCGTGGCGCAGGACGAAACTCCCCAGTCATGGCGTCTGCTTGCCGACAAGACAGCAGCAAGTCACGACAACCAGTATCTTGAAGCATTCGGAAATGTGATCCTGGACAGGGGGAGCGACTACATCCGCGCCGATTATGCGCGGTACTACCAGTCGACAAAATGGGTCTTCCTCAAGGGCAATGTTGAAGCCAGGTTTCAGGGGGATTTCCTGAAGGCCGAGGAAGCGGAGTTCGACCTCAACACGAACACTGGCTGGCTTAAGAACGGCCAGATCTTCATGGAAGACCCGCACATGTATTTCGAAGGCGCCGTACTCAAGAAAACAGGCGCGGATACATACGAATTTCGGGAAGCCACCATAACGGTCTGCGACGGAGAGCGGCCAGCCTGGTCGATCAAGTCCTCACGGGGCGACATTACGGTCGATGGCTATGCGCACCTCTGGACTCCCCGCTTTCAAATTCTCGATCAACCCGTCCTTGCAGCCCCTTACGCGGTGATCCCGGTCAAAACCAAGAGGCAAAGCGGCTTCCTTCTGCCCGAGATCGGCACCAGCGACCGCCTCGGCATCACCTACGACCAGCCCTATTATCAGGTCATCGACGAAGAGCAGGACGTCACCCTCTACTCCCACCTCATGAGCAGCAAGGGACTCATGCTCGGCGCCGAATACCGCATGGTGCCCGACATCCACAGCAAAGGGATCTGGAAACTCGACTATCTCTACGATCAACAGACCGAAGGCGAGTCTCTTTACAGCGATAACACTGACATGGCGCGCGAAAACCGCAATCGCTGGTGGGCTCGAGGCAAATTCGACGGCTATATCGTAGAGCCTGACTGGAATATCAAATTTGATCTGGATCTGGTTTCGGATCAGGATTACCTGCGTGAATTTTCACACGGATATTCAGGTTTCAGCAAAAGCCGTCGCGACTTCCTCCAGTATTTTGGCCGCGATATCGAAGACAGCGACAGCTATCTGCGAATCAACCGTGCACTCCTGAGCCGCAACTGGGGCGACATCGGCTTCCAGGGACTTCTCGAATATACGCAAAATCTCGAGTATGGCAGCAACAATAACCTTACCAACAAGCAAAGAGCCTTTGATCCCACGCTGCAGAGGCTTCCTGAACTCAATTTTCATCTGTACCAGACTCAACTGTTCGACACCCCATTGACCGTCGAAGGAAGTTCCCAGCTGGCTTCATTTTGGAGAGAATACGGAACCACCGGTAACCGCTTTGATATTCACCCCGTAATTGGTATGCCGATGCACTTTGATTACGGCTCCGTAATTCCAAAAGCTGGACTACGCAGCACAAGCTATTTCATACAGCGATTTGAAGGTGATGATAACGATGTCGACACGGACAAGAGCACCCAAACCAGATTCTTTCCTGATTTTTCCACAACAGCATACACTGAATTTTCCAAGATATTTACCATAAACGATGAAAACAGCATCGATAAAGATGCTCAGGCTCCAACCTGGCTGAAATTGAAGCATGCCCTTCAGCCTCGTCTGGAATACAACTACATTCCCTATTCCGAACAGGAAAAATATCCCTATTTTGATGAAACAGATCGAATCGACGCCAAAAACGAACTCACATACTCCATAACGAATATTTTTACCAGCAAAACAGGTAAATGGCAGCCCAGCCTTGAAGAACAAGGACAGCCCAGGCTACAGATGGATTTTTTCGAAATGGCGCGGTTGCGCTTCGAACAATCCTACAGCCTCCGCGAAGAAAGACGAAACGAAGACACAGATGCTTACCCCAATCGGCCATTTTCAGACGTGCTGACGGATCTGACCACAAGAATCAACCCTTGGCTTTACCTGAACAACAAGACTTGGTTCTCCACGTACGAAGGCAGCGTCACGGAACATGAACACTCCCTTTCCGCCTACTACGACGATCTCCTCTACGCATCGTTCGGGCTGGATTTTCTGGAGGAGATCGACGAATACCTGCGACAGGAACAAGAGCGCCAGCGTATCGCCTCCTTCGGCGGCGGCTTTGCCATTAACAATCAGTGGAGTGCCGCCTTTTTGTACCGTGTCGATTGGGAGGCCAGTACCGACCTGGAAAAAAGGCTGACATTGCGCTACGATCATCAATGCTTCTCCGCCGAAACATCATGGAGCCAAACCGACGAGGACTCCCGCTTCGAATTTCGAGTCATTCTCGCGCAATTGGGTTCCCTGGGCCGTTAAGACATGCAACCTGAAAAGCAGATCCGCCTCCTGCCTCCTGAACTGCAGAACCAGATCGCGGCAGGCGAAGTCGTCGAACAACCGTCCAGCGTGCTGAAGGAACTAGTGGAAAACGCCCTGGATGCTGGCGCAACCCGAATCCGGATTCAAATTCGGGACGGGGGGCAATCATGCATCAAAGTCAGCGACAACGGTCTTGGCATCCGGGAAGATCAACTCGAACTTGCCGTGACGCGCCACGCCACCAGCAAGCTCGAAAACCTCCAGGACCTGCAGGATATCAAAAGTTTTGGCTTCCGCGGAGAGGCCCTGCCGAGCATAGCTTCGGTTTCTCGCTTCCGCATCGCCTCCGCCAGGCGGGATGGGGAGGGCGGGGTCCTTGAAGTGCTGCATGGCCGCGTTGTTCGCGAGGACAAGACAGCCATGCCCCGCGGGACTGAAGTTGAGGTCAGCGATCTTTTCTCCAACGTACCGGCCCGCCTCAAATTTCTCAAAAAACCAGGGACCGAGACACGCAAATGCGCTGAACTTGTCGCACGCATCGCGCTTGCCAACCCGCATGTCGATTTTGAGTTCCTGAACGCCGAGCGTAGCGTGCATCGTTTCCTGGCAGGCCAGGAACTCACGCAGCGCCTTGCGGCTATCTGGCCCCAGGAGGTTGTCGACGCCTTGCATGTCGTCAGCCATGATGAAGGCTCACTATCCATTCAAGGCCTTGTCGGGGATCCCGCCATGGCGCAAGCGCGACCGGACCGCATTCTGATCTATGTGAATTCCCGTCCGGTTCAGGACAAGACAATACTGAGCGCCATCCGCGAAGCGTACCGGGGGAGAATTCTCGGCAAGGAATATCCGCAGGCGGTCGTTTTTCTTCAGATCCCACCGGACGAGGTTGACGTGAACGTGCATCCGGCCAAAACCGAAGTCCGCTTTCAGGACGACGGATTCATTTTCCGGATCGTTCGCAGAGCCGTGCTGCAGACCCTTGAGCGAAACTCGCACCAGACGCTGGCCGTTGATCATGCCCAGCCGCTCTCCGTCAGTCAGATGCATGCATCCTTGCCCGCAATGGAACATCGTTTTTCCGCAACCGTCCCGGCCGAGACCGAAACAAGGCAGACTCCCCTGCTTTACGACCAGCAGTGGCCTCAGAAATTCGCATCCTCCACCGCTGCGCAAAAACTCTTCGAACCCGCTGGCAGCACGTATCCAGAACCGGGGACACCTGATCAGAACACACAAGCTTCACAGCTCTCCTCGGACCTGCAGCGGGCTTCACAAACGCCACGTCCCTCCGAGGTCCAATATCTTGGGCAATTTGCCCAAACATATTTGATTCTTGCCGCACGGGACGAGATCACGCTTATCGACCAGCACGCAGCCCACGAACGTGTCCTGTTCAACATGATGCGCGCACAGGGATCACGCGGGGACAGACGGCCGCTCCTCCTTCCCCTTGAGATCCCTCTCCATCCTGCACAGGCTGCATTGGCGCAGGAGATCTGGACAAAACTCGACGAACTGGGGTTTTCTCTAGAGCTGGCTCCCGGGCTCCTGAAACTGAAATCCATCCCCGCACTTCTGATCCCGTCCAAAGCAAAGGAGTTTCTGCAGGATATTCTGACCGGGAAAGCCACAACCATGGAAGATCTCTGGGCTGTCATGGCCTGCAAGGCCGCCATCAAGGCAGGAGATACGCTCACTGCGGACGAAGCGCTGGCGCTTGTCGACTCCTGGCAAAACCTGCCGGAAAAAAATTTCTGCCCGCATGGTCGCCCGGTGGCGGTGCGATGGGGCGTTAACGATCTGGAAAAACTGTTTAAGCGCCGATCCTAGAGCGCCCGTTTCCATACAGAATTGGACTACAGGAGGATTGTTTGAATATTCTTATAGTTGGAGCCGGTGGACGCGAACACTCCCTGGCATGGAAAATCAGTCAAAGTCCGCTGCTGGACAAATTGTTCATCGCGCCTGGAAATGGTGGAACCGCACTTCTGGGCACCAACGTTCCCCTCCAAGACAGCAACATAGATGGCATTGTCGCTTTTGCCCGCGATAATGAAATAGGTCTTGTCGTCGCCGGACCTGAACTGCCCCTCGTCCTTGGGCTGCACGAGGCACTGAACGCGGTGAATATCCCATGCTTTGGCCCTTGCACTTTCGACGCCCAATTGGAAGGCTCCAAGGCCTTCGCCAAAAACATGATGCGGGAAACCGGAGTGCCTACAGCAGACTTCCAGGTCTTCGACAATTATGAACGGGCGCTGGATTACGTGCGGGGACAGGTCCTGCCCATGGTCATCAAGGCGGACGGTCTGGCTGCCGGAAAAGGCGTGGTCATAGCACAGAGCATGAGCGAAGCTGAAGAGGCCCTCAAGGACATGATGGTCACGCAGGTGTTCGGAGAGGCTGGCCAAACCGTCGTGGTCGAAGAGGCCTTGATCGGTGAGGAAGCTTCCTTCATGGCATTCTGTGACGGGACCACCATCGTGCCCATGCCGTCGCTGCAAGACCACAAGCGCATCGGCGACGGCGACACCGGGCTCAACACAGGAGGCATGGGCGCCTACAGCCCTGCGCCCATCCTGCCGCCGGACCGATACGAAGCCATGGCCGATCTGGCCATTCGCCCCATCACCAGGCATTTGGCGGCTATCGGCCAGCCTTTCAAGGGCGTACTCTATGCCGGCCTCATGATGACCGCCAAGGGTCCAATGGTGCTGGAGTACAATGTCCGCTTTGGGGATCCCGAATGCCAGCCGCTCATGGCCAGGCTCAAATCGGATCTGGTCGAAATCATGCTTGATTGCGTGAACGGCACCCTTTCTCCTGAAAAGGTGGAATTTCATCAGGAAACCAGCTGCTGCGTCGTGATGGCGGCGATGGGATACCCGCAAAACTATCCCAAAGGGATGGCTATCTCTGGCATCGAAGCTGCGGAGCAGATTGAATCGGTCAAAGTCTTCCAGGCCGGTACGCAACTGCAAGACGGCATTCCCGTCAGCAGCGGCGGACGGGTTCTTGGTGTCACCGCCCTTGGTACCGACCTGCAACAAGCGCGGGAGCGGGCTTACCAGGCAGTGGCCAAAATCCATTTTGACAACAGCTATTATCGTAAAGATATCGCCAATAAAGGATTAAGGAGGTCCTGATGCCACAGGTAGCAATTTTCATGGGTAGCAAGTCCGACGAGGCTACGGTTCGCCCTTGCGCAGATGTTCTGGAAAAACTCGGAATTTCCTGCACGTTCACAATCACTTCAGCTCATCGGACTCCGGAGCGCACCTCCCGTCTGATCAAGGAACTGGAGGAGGATGGTGTTCAGGTTTTTATCTGCGCAGCAGGCCTTGCCGCCCATCTGGCCGGCGCTGTCGCCGCGAAAACAGTAAGGCCGGTCCTTGGGATACCGATTTCAGCATCCGCACTGGGAGGCTGGGATGCGTTGCTGGCCACTGTACAGATGCCCCCCGGCTTTCCGGTTGGCACGCTGGCTTTGGACAAGGTCGGAGCACGCAACGCGGCCTGGCTAGCAGCCCAGATCCTGGCCCTGCATGATCCGGAACTGACGCAGCGGATACTGGAAGAAAGGCGCAAGATGATCGAACAGGTGGAAGAAGACGCAAAATCCCTTTGAAATATACAGTACAAAAAAAAGGCGACCCGAGGGTCGCCTTTTTTTGTACTGTCGTTTCGTCTTATTGGAGATACTTGAAGAACTCGCTCTGAGGCGTCAGGACAAACTGGGTCTGATCCTTCATGGTCTTCTTGTATGCATCCATGGTTCGCACAAATTCATAGAAGTCAGGATCCTGAGACAAGGCCTGGGCATATATGGCCGTTGCTGCGGCTTCACCCTCGCCCCGTGCAGCCTCGGCCGCACGTCTGGCATCGGCCAGGATGACAGCCCTCTGACGATCTGCCAGGGTCGTGATCTTGGTGGCCTCTTCTCGCCCTTCCGAGCGATACTGTTTGGCTTGGCGCTCACGCTCGGCCTTCATGCGCCCATAGATCGCAAGCTGGTTTTCCTGGGGCAAATCAGTCCGCTTGATGCGAACATCAATGATATGAATTCCATACTCGCCCAAAAGCACGTTGGATCTAGTCGTCACTTCGTCCATGATTGTCGATCGCTCAACCGCCACGATTTCAGTAAGCGTATAACGACCCAAAGCTTCTCTCAATTGTGAATAAACGATATCATCAATGCGGGATAATCCGTTCTGCACGCTTCGAACTTTTTGATAAAACAATAGCGGATTGACAATTCTCCATCTGGAAAAATTGTCAACAACCATATTTTTCTTATCTTGAGTGAGAATCTCTGCAGCCGGTGCATCGTATTCAAGAACCCGTGAATCAAAAAATATGACATTCTGCACAAAAGGAAGCTTGAAATGCAAACCAGGTTCATAGTCAGCATTACCAACTGGTTTGCCCAACTGTAGAACAATGGCTCGTTCAGTCTGATCGACTACAAAAACACATTGCAGAAGAATAAATACAGCGATGCCTATTCCGGCTATTACAAATTGAATTGATCTCATCAGTTCGCTCCTCCGTCTTTACCCTGCCCGGTCACGGCTGCTCTTCCGGAGCGCTGCAAAGGCAAATAGGGGAATACCCGCTGCATGGAATCATTTGAGATAATGATCTTCTCCACTTCCGGCCTGGAAAGTATCTCTTCCATTGTTTCCAGATAAATACGCTTTTTCGTAATGTCCTTTGCCTTTCGGTATTCTTCAAGAACAAACAGGAAACGATCGCTGTCACCTTTGGACTGCAGGATTTTGGTTTCCTTGTAGGCCTGAGCCTGATTCATGATGGCAGCAGCCTCTCCGCGCGTACGCGGGACCAGATCATTTTCGTAGGCTTCCGCCTCATTGATGAAACGGCTCTTGTCCTCTTTCGCGCTGGCGACATCCTTGAAGGCATCGATAACCTGACGCGGAGGGTGCACATCCTGCAGCTGCACAGCGACAACCCTGATACCAATCTTGTAACTGTCCAGAATTTTTTGCAGCAAATCACGGGTGTCATTCTGGATGGTCAGCTTGTCATCGGTGAGCGCGGCATCGATCTTGTTATAGCCGATGACCTCACGCATGGCGGCTTCAGCGGCGTCCTTGACCGTCTTATCCTGGTTGGCGACATTGAACAGATAGTCCTGCGCATTATCGATCAGAAACTGAACGATGAACTGAACGTCGACGATGTTTTCATCGCCGGTCAGCATCAGGGACTCCTCCGGAACCTGCCGCACCTGGACACCAGTGCCTACGGTAAAGGCGGTGCTACCGCGAAAACCGACTTCTAGCCGCTGAATCTTGGTGACTTGTGGAGTCAACACGGATTCAAACGGAAAAGGCAGTCGATAGTGCGGTCCAGGTTCAGTAGTGCGTTCGTAGGCACCGAAGCGTTTGACAACGCCGACTTCATCAGGTTGAACGATATATATACCGCTCCCGAGCCAGAACAAAAGGGCCGCAAGCAAGATGAGCCGCCAGCCTGGCAAATTCATCTGTTTAAACTGTTTGACTTTTTCGTTTAAATCACCAAGATCCGGCCCAGGCATGGGGCCAGACTGCCTCTGTCGTTTTTCTTGTAGTTTTTCCCAGTCCCAATTCATAGTGCTCCTTCGTAAAAGACTCCCGAGGCAAGGTCAAGGAATCGTGGACAACGCCTCTATAATCGCAACAACATTTCAAACCAGAAATTGAGGATAATGTGAGTGATACAATGGTTACAATTTATACTGACGGGTCAAGCCTGGGCAACCCGGGTCCCGGAGGCTGGGGCGCTGTTCTCATCTGGGCTGACGCGAGAAAGGAACTGAGCCGTGGATATGTCGAAACTACGAACAATCGCATGGAAATCAGGGGTGTTATTCATGCACTTGAGCACCTCAAAAGGGCATGCGTAGTACATGTCCATTCGGACTCGCGCTATGTGTGCGACGCCATCTCAAAAAAATGGATCCAGTCATGGATCAAGAACGGTTGGGTCACCTCTGCCAAAAAGCCGGTCAAGAACAGGGATCTCTGGGAGCAACTCCTGATTTTGCTGAAAAAACACAAGGTGATGTTTCATTGGGTGAAAGCCCACGACGGGAACCCGGAGAATGAACGCTGCGACGAACTGGCAAAAAACGCGGCCAAAGCCCGTGAACGTGAAGTAGATGAAGGATATGCAGGGAATAGCTGACAAGTCCATCCCTAATCATCCCCTCATCAACTTGGAATATTGAGGACTTTTGCCAGACGAGTCAACGTCCTCAATTCCCGAAGAGCAGCTCGAATGCGTGAACGAGAAACGCAATGCCTATCCCGATCTTGATTGCCAAGCCAAGAATCTTGCCTATCATTGCGCCCAGAGCCGCTTTTTTTGCGTCCGCGAGAGGACGGTGATTCATCAGTTCAACGCCAAGGCACCCCAGATACGCTCCGGCAACCGCTCCCAAAAGAGCGCCCAAGCCAAGGAAAAAGGGAGCTCCCAGTATCGCTCCGAATATGGCGCCCGCAAAAGCACCCCAGTTTCCGGATGATGATGCGCCATATTTGCGAGCACCTACGGTTTGCAATGCGAACTCGATACATTCCCCAAGGAAGGCAACAGCCACAAAAATCAAAAAGGTTGTCAGAGTGAGCGTAGATTCGGGACTGATCCAGGCCCAGACGCCCAAGATCAAAATGATGAACCAATTTGCAGGAAAAGAGAATATATGGGTGAAAAAGGCGATGACAAGAAGAAGGAAGGTGAGGATTGCGAGAGTGATGCTCATTTTTTGAGAAGAGAAGAGAAAAAAAAGGTCCTGGCGACGACCTACTTTCCCACAAGTGAACTTGCAGTATCATCGGCGCTGGAGGTCTTAACTTCCGAGTTCGG